>CALDSM010000877.1 GCA_937923585.1 uncultured bacterium | reverse complement strand
ACGAGATCTGATCGTGACTGGAGTTCAGACGTGTGCTCTTCCGATCTCTCAACAACGCGATCGGCTACATTGGAGGCGGGTTGTGCAACTACGTGCCCTCGGTGGCCGTGACCAACTGCACCTTCGCGGACAACACGGCCGCCAACGGGGACGCAGTGTACAACGGCCCATCTTACTATTACTCTTCCATTCCGGGTTCCCAGCCCGTCCTGACGAACTGTATTCTGTGGGGGCGTGAAGACACCGATGTCCAGATTTTCGATTACTATGACGCGACGTCCGGTTCATCGTTGCTGGTGACCTACTCCTGCGTCCAAGGGGGATACAGCGGTGTTGGCAACATTGATGCGGACCCCCTGTTTGCCAACGCTGATATTGGCGATCTGCGCCTTTCCGCCGGTTCTCCCTGCATTGACACGGGCACGGCGGACGGCGCACCGGAGGCGGACATTCTGGGCATACCGCGTCCGCAGGGCGCGGGCTTTGACATGGGCGCTTACGAGTATGACGCGACTCCGCCCAACGCGCCGGTGGTCACGGGGCCGGACAGCCCGACCAACAACCCGCGCCCGTCATTTACCTGGTCTTCCGGCGGCAATGGCGGCGCGGGACTCTACCGCTGCGGCTTTGCCGAAGGGCTGTGGATTGTCACGGAAACATCGGAGACGACGTTTGCCCCCGCTTCGGACGTCTCGGACGGCCGCTACATTCTCTATGTGCAGGAGCGGGATGTTGCAGGAAATTGGAGTGTTTCCGGAACGTGGGCCGTCACGGTGGACACGGTTGGGCCCAATGCCCCGGCCGTTCGCGGTCCTCTTTCCCCGTGCAAGAATCCCCGGCCCGTGTGGGCGTGGAGCGGTGACGGCGGCGGGGGAGCGCACCTGTATCGTTATGGCTACTCCGAAGACGCCTGGCTCGCCACCGATGTGACCGCCGTGGACTTAACCCCCGAAGAGGATTTGCCCGACGGTTCGCACACGCTGTACGTGCAGGAGCGTGATGCGGCGGGCAATTGGAGCGCCTCCGGTTCCTTTGCCGTCACCGTGGACGCCACACCGCCGAACGCCCCCGCTGTTGGCGGAGCGCCTTCGCTGACGGCCAATGCCCTGCCCGAGTGGACCTGGGTTTCGGGCGGCAACGGCGGCGCCGGGCAGTATCGCTTCGGATTCATTGAGAACACCTGGCTGGCAGAAGAAGCGGCAACGAACTCCTTCACGCCCGCCGCCCCGCTGCCCGACGGCACACACACGTTGTTTGTGCAGGAACGCGACGCCGCAGGCAATTGGAGCGCCTCCGGCGCCTTTACGGTGACGGTGGACACCACGCCGCCCGGCGCGCCGGTGGTCGTCGGAAGCGTGTCGCCGCCCACCAGCGCGAAACCGGCCTGGACCTGGATCTCCGGCGGCAACGGCGATATCGGTCTGTTTCGCTTCGGCTATGCCGAAGGCGCGTGGCTGTCCGAAGCGGTCGCGCTGGCATCCTTCATGCCCGGCGGCGCTCTTCCCAACGGCAGCCACACGCTGTTCGTGCAGGAGCGCGACGCTGCGGGCAACTGGAGCCCGTCCGGTTCGGCCAGCGTGGTCATCAACACGGTTGCGTATTGCACGGTGGTCATGGAGCCGACCCCCGGCGGCGGCATAACGCTGGACCCGCCGCGGCCGGAGGGCGGCTACGTGCAGGGCACGCGCGTCATCGTGACGGCGATTGCGGACCCGGGCCGCAGTTTCACCCGCTGGACCGGTGACCTGAGCGGAACCGCCAACCCAGCGACGCTGGTCATGGACAGTGACAAGACCGTTGGTGCGGTGTTTATCCCGACTGCGCCGGAAGGCGAGACGCCCGTGGAAGGCGAGGGCGAAGGCGAGAATCCGCCGCCGGTGAGCGTCGAAGAGGCCGCACAGCGGCTGAGTGATGCCTTCGCCGGGGCCGACAGGGATCACAACGGCACGCTCAGCGCGGCGGAGGCCATGGCGGCGGTGCCGGAAATGACAGAGGACCAATTCGCGCAGGTCGATGCCGACGACGACGGCCAAATCACCCGGGAAGAACTGGATGCGGTGCTGAGCCCCGACACCGGCTGCGCCTGCAGGAAATCCACTAACGGTTTCAAGTCACGGATTGCCGACCTGTTCCTCTTGGGCCTGGCCATAACCACGCTGCTGGCGGTCCGTCCGGCACGGCCATAGCCGGGCGACTGCCAGGCGGTGCTCCGCAGCGCATGATACGATGAAGGACCTGTGACAGGCCGTTGCCCGCTGTTTGCACAGCGGCGCCGCGAAGCGCCAAGGAGCGCACCCTGTCACGCGCCGGGCTGTGTCGGACATCCTGCCCGGCATCTGGGTTTTCCATGCTTTTCACCCCCCCCCACGCCCCCTATTCTTAGACTCTTGTACAATACGAAATATACATATGTTTCACGCGCACACTGCCATAAGAAATGCAACACTTGGTGCAGATCTTATAGGGGCACTTGTTGCGCAAACTTGGAGGCACAGGACATGAAAGGTGTTGACGTGAAGGGATTCCTGGCGTGGTGGCGGCGGCGTTTGAGACGCCGCAACGGCGGCTCCGCGGACCGGAGCGCGCC
>CALDSM010000876.1 GCA_937923585.1 uncultured bacterium | reverse complement strand
CCGCATCTTCTGTGCCTTGCCCAGATTTACTTGAATTGCCTGCCAGAACACATCTAGAAGCACCCACAGGATGCCCGCCCCCGGCAGGCAGACCCATGCCGCCAGAAAGGCGGCAGTCGCATCCTTGCGCGCCGGATCGAGCCAATACTCCTTGTTGATCAGGTTGATGGGTGGATTCTCAAAACCGAGGACTACCGCCCTAACCACGAAAGCAAGTCCCACGAAAAGGACCGTCAGCCCGGCGGCCAATGACACCATGAGCATGAAGAACGGTTTCTTGCCCATGTAGGCGTCGGGCGTTCCCGTAAAGTCGAAATGCGAGGCCACTTTGTCGGGAAAGGCCGAGTAATTCCCCGCCGCGAGGCGCACAATCAGCGCCAGGGGAAACACCGCAAGAACCAGCGACAACGCAAACAGAATCATCGCTTCTCCTCCTCAATTCCCTTGTGGGGAATATTCTCCAATCAATCCGTCGTGCAGACAAGATTCTAGGCAACGGAGGAGGCGCGCGCAAGATCCTTTTCACGGCACTCATGTGATGAGAAGGGGGATGCTCCCCGAGGAGGTAGATCCGCAGATTTCAAAGAACAGTGACGTTTTTCGCACGCCGCGTGTCTCGTTTCTCTCCCTCCCGCAAAGAAGAAGGTGGTTGCCCGTTTCCGTCCGGGATACTGCGCCACGACCGCCCTGTGGACAATTGCCCCCGGTTTTGCGGCGGAGACCATCATGTCGGAGGAAATTGGGGACGTTTCCCATTAAGGAGAGTCAGACCCCTCATGCCGGCTTCTCCCGACCGCAGCCCTACAACCGATCGGGACGCTGCAGAACTGACTGCACAAAGGGCTTGCAGGGATCGCTCTTGGAGGAGTCCGCGTGGCAGAGCGTGCAATTCATTCTTCCCCGCGAGTGTTTCTTTTGTCCTCGTTTCCAAGTTGCGAGCGAGGGAATGCGCGGGATGGCAAGCATAACGGGAACCCACATCCCCCGCCGCTTCGCGGCACCCCCTTCAACGGGGGATTTGGAACGCTTCCGCGCCCTGATTTGCAGGGCTTTCCCGGCCTTGAGGGAACTCAGCACTTTGATGCGGTTGCCAGGTGAAAACCGCACTCTCCTCCAAACACCTCCGCCGCGCGCCGGTTTTGGCAACTTGCAGGGAATCCCATTGCCGTCCGCACAGAGCACTTTTGGAAACAGCGTCAATATCACGAAGATGATTCGGAGAAGAGGAGACCTGCGGTCGGAAGAGGGGCATGGTCTGGAGACCATGCCATAACAGGGGGAGATTGCATGATGCAGGAAACGACGAACAAGACTAAATGGCTGGTCTCTTGCGACACAAGTCAGGCGTTCTCCTCGTTCCCAAGTTGCACTTGGGAATGTCCCTCTCCGCGAAGTTGTACTTCACACTCCTCGCCACCAAGCGGAGCGAAGTGGAACCTCGCAAACCAATGCGTTCCCAAGTGCAACGTGGGAACGAGGGGAAAGGCGGCGGTGGCTTCTTTGCGCCCGAGGTCCCGGTATCCCAACGAGATTATGAAGCAAAGCCCAGGGTTGACGGGCGGCGGAGCGAAGCGGAGCCGGACGCCTACCCCGGGTAATGACCGCTCCCCGGTCCATCTTTACGCTGAAAGCGTTGTGCTGCGTTGTGAGAGGGCACGGAGCCATACAGGGTAAAGATCCGAGGGGGCGGATCGGTTACCTGGGGGAGGCCTTCGTCACGCTCGCGCGTGACTGCGACCAACCCCGGGCTCTGCTGCACAATCCCGTTGGGATACTGGGACCGGGGCAACTTGTGGTGAAAGAGCTGGGAAGCAACCATTCTTCACCGATTTCAATGCATCATAGCACCGTCAGAAAGAGGAGGCAGGAAACCAGGTAGACGGCCCCGGCAAGTGCGGCGGGAACACAGCAGAACAGAAAGAGCACGGCCGGTAGAACTTGCGACGGTCGCGACAACAGCAGCCAGGCCCCCCAGAGTCCCAGAGCCATGCTGGTTATCCCACACGCCACCAACACCAACAGGGAGGCGCTCCATACCGTTTCGGGCGCGATTTCCCGGGTCTTGAAGCCCAGGTTGACCAGCCGGTTCAGGCACAGTATGGGAACGGGCTGGAACAGCAACCCGCAGACGGGCACGCAGTAGTCCCGCCGGAGCTTCATGGCTGTTCCCCCATGGTGATTCCGCAGTCCCCAAGGCACGCCGCCCGCGATTGCGCCATGGCAGCGGCAACGTTGTTCGGTTCCCGAAAGAACTTCCAGACCTCTGATGGAATGGCAACCAGTTTGTGCCTGTAGAACACGGTCAAAAAGTCCCAGACGCGCATTGCGCTTTCCATGCGGGCGTTGCCCATGTTCATGGCGTCGGAAAGCGTCTGGTTTCGGGCCCAGCGGCGGAGAAAATAGAAATAGAACACCTCGGAGGTGGAGTTGCCGGGATGTCC
Organism: uncultured bacterium; assembly: GCA_937923585.1. Lineage (GTDB taxonomy): Bacteria > Hydrogenedentota > Hydrogenedentia > Hydrogenedentales > CAITNO01 > CAITNO01. Next base: position 2,928 of record CALDSM010000876.1, on the reverse strand, counting down.
GATATAGGCCTTTGCCCCGGCCTGGAGCCAGTCCGGCCCCTGTTTCAGGTTGCGGCATCCCGTGTTGTAGACAAATCTCAGCCGCTTTCGGTGCTCCTGCGGTATTTCGTTGACCCACTTGACGTACCTGTTGGTGTGGGCGAGGATGTAAATATCCACCGCAGGATATTTGGTCAGGGCCGCGTCCAGGCAGGAAATGAATTCGTCCCTGCAATCGTCCTTCTTGGATTGGGAGAAGTATTTCGCATCGCTGTAGCACTTGTCGAGATACCCCTTCGTTGAAAGAAAAGAGCCCCACTGCGCGAAGGGCGATTCGGGATCGCGAATGGCCAATGCGGTCCGCAGTTCCTTCCCGGATGAGGAACAGGCCCGAAGGAACGGCCTCTCCTGGAAGAACAGGAACACCGCGCAGAAGGAAAGGGCGGCCAGTGACAGGAGCGTGAAGGCACGGCGCAGTCTTGTCATGGAACCTCTCCGGGAAAGTCACTTTCCACAGGCGAAGATTCTAGGCCTTGGGCACGGCGGGCTCAAGATTTCCGGCATGGCGGTCAAACGGAGGGTCTGCCCGCGGCGCCGATACCCGCCATTCCCAGTGAGGGTTCCCACCGCCCCCCCTTTGAAGCAAGGCTGCGGTCGGTTTGACAAGCTCCTTCGGCAGTTGCAATCATGCCCTGCAACCCGTTTGCTCCCCCGGTCGAGGCCGGGACCAGGCGGGTAAACATCGAACAACGACCAGGCAAAGGGAGTCCGAGGGATGCACAGCCCATGGCCGGCGGCGATGCTGAATGAAGACCGGGATCGGCGGAACTCCGCCAAGGCGGGAGGAATGACCGGACTGGTGCTCCAGGGCGGGGGAATGCGGGGCTCCTATTCGATTGGCGTGCTCGTGGCGTTGAGCGAGCTGGGACTCCACACGGCCTTCGACCATGTCTACGGCGTTTCGTCCGGCGCCGTCAACGGTGCCTATTTTGTTGCGGGCCAGGCGCAGCTTGCGGCGAGGGGCTATGTTGAGGACCTTGCCAGCAAACGATTCATCTCCTTCGCGCGGCCGGGCAGGTTTCTCGACATTGACTTCATGATTGACACGGTTGTGAAGGTCCGCAAGCCGCTTGACGCGGCGAGACTGAGGGAATCCCCCACCACCATGCACATCGGTCTCACAGACTACGGCACAGGCGGGTGGGTCGCCGTGACGAGCAGGGATGAAGGCGTTGACTTTGCCGAGGCGCTTCGCGCAACGGCCGCGCTCCCTCTTCTCTACGGCAAAACGGTCCGACTGAACGGCAAAGAGTTCCTGGACGGCAGCACGGCCGATCCGGTTCCACTGTCCCGGGCGCTGCAGCAGGGGTGCGACCGGATTCTCCTTGTTCTTACAAGTCCTTTGCGCGACCAGCCGAAGCAGACACCCCGGCTCCTTAACCTCGTGGTGCACGGGCTTCTGTGCCGTTACCCGAGAACCATTCGAAAAGGGGTGCTGAACATGGACGCCCCCCTGAACGACATTCAGCCGCTGCTGAAAACCCGTGAAGGGTTGCCCGAGGGCGTCCGCCTGAGCGTCATCGCGCCCAGTGATCCCGGCCGGCTGGTGAGCCACCTGACGCGCGACCGTGACCGCCTGATGGATTGCATCGAGTTGGGCAGGCAGGACGCCTACCGCCTGTTTGGATGCCCGCCGCCGGCAGCGGGGGAATTATTCGCCTGAGACAAAGCGGGACAGATCGGCGATTGCACGGGAACGGTGGTGCATGCTCAAGAAGAACTGCCTTCTCTTCTCCTTGCGACGGCCAAACAGACGGCCAGCGTAAAGACACACAGAAACGCCGCCACCGTCACCGCGTCCACCAGGCCGTCGTTCAGATTCCAGCCGATGGCAGGAAGAACCAGGCGGGGCTCTCCCCAGGAACCGAGGATGTGCCGAGGCAACCCCAAGAGCCGTTTGCCCAGATCACCCGGGCATGTTCATTCGTGTCCACGGCCAACAGCCCGGTTGAACAGCGGTGTTGCGCCAAGCTCGGAAAGGATGTTGTGCGCCTTGTCCACGGCGTCCAGATACCAGAGCGCGTAGCGGATATCCACCGCGATGGTGCGGGAGACTTCCTTGTCAAACCGGTAATTGCTCGAGATGCCCTCATAGTTTCCGTCGAAGGCGAGGCCCACGATCTCAAACCGTTTGTTCAGCACCGCTGAGCCCGAGTTTCCGCCGGTGATATCGAGGTCAGAGAGAAAATTGAGCGGAAGATCGTTCAGGGTCGAATCTCTGTACGTGCCGAAATTCCCGGACTTGGCCGCGGTCAGCAGCGCGGCGGGCGAATTGAAGGGCGCTTTTCCGGTGTCCTTCCTGAGCAACTCCGACATGCTTGTGAATGGACAGTACTCCGGGGCGTTCTCCTGCGGCTTGTAGCCGCGGACCACCCCGTAGGTTATCCGCAGGGTTGAGTTCGCATCCGGGGCAACCATGCCGCCCTTGTACCCGAGCAGGGCGTCCATGTAGCGGGGTTTAATAATCGCGAGGTTCGCAGCGTAGGCCTTTCTGATATTCTCCAGCTTCTTCATGACGGGCCGCAGCCGGAGCGCCAGCCGTATCAGCCGGTCCCTGCTTTGCTTCAGGTCATGCAGGTTCGCCTCCCTGAGCAGTTTCTTGCGCACTTCCGCGGATTCGAGTTCCGACCCGGCATAGGTGTCATTCAGGATACGCGCGACGGCTTCGTTGCCGACGGTCTCCGTTCCGAGAAGCGCGCGAAGAATTTTGGATTTGGGGGGCGAACCGGGGGACTTGTCCAGTCGGCCGACCAGATATTCCAGGGCGGCGATGTCAATGCGGCGGTCATAGTTCTTTTGGGCCGTATCCTGGGATGCAACAAGCCTTTCCCAGTCCTTCTCCTGATAGCCGGGCTCTGTACTCATCTTTACAAAAAATGGGTGACTGGC
>CALDSM010000875.1 GCA_937923585.1 uncultured bacterium | reverse complement strand
ACCACCGAGATCTACACTCTTTCCCTACACGACGCTCTTCCGATCTGGTCCTTCACTGGCCGGATTAATTCCCTGCCGCGCCCGGTAAGTTCCAGGATGCGCATGGTCAGCTCGATATTCTCGCGCTCGTTGCCGCCGGGCACGTTGTAGGCCTGGCCGGGCGTGCCGTTCCGCAGCGCGCAGTCAATGCCCGAGCAGTGGTCGTCCACATAGAGCCAGTCGCGCACGTTGCGCCCGTCGCCGTAGAGCGGCAGCCCCTCACAATCAATCGCGTTGGTCACGAAGAGCGGCAGCACCTTCTCGGGGTACTGGTAGGGGCCGTAGGTGTTGGAGCCGCGCGTGATGACTACCGGCAGCCCGTAGGTCTCGAAGTAGGCCGTGCCGAACAGCTCGCTGCCCGCCTTGCTGGCCGCGTAGGGGTTGCGCGGGTGCAGCGGGTCGCTCTCCTTGAAGGTGCCCTCCGCAATGCTTCCGTAGACCTCGTCGGTGGAAACCAGCAGCACCCGGCCCACGCCGCACTTGAGCGCCTGCGCCAGCAGCGTGTTCACCCCCTCGACATTCGTGCGGATGAAGTCCGACGCGCCCATGATGCTCCGGTCCACGTGGCTCTCGGCGGCGAAATTCACCACCGCGTCGCAGCCGACCATGGCCGCCCCGAGCGTTTCCCCGTCGGCGATGTCGCCCTTGACGAAGGTGTGCCGCGCCGGGTCAGCGTCGCGCAGGTTGTTCAGGTTGCCCGCGTAGGTGAGCTTGTCATAGACCACCACGTGCGCCTCGGGGTAATTGCGCAGCGTGTTGCGCACAAAGGCCGAGCCGATGAAGCCCGCGCCGCCGGTGACCATGATCCGTTTCATATGCCCGCGTTCCTCCGTTCGATGTAATGGGCCAGCGCATCCCGCCAGGGTCGCGGCGTCAGTCCCGTGGTTTGGGTGTACTTGTCCGTGGACAGCACGGCCCGCGCGGGACGCCGCGCCGCCGTGGGAAAATCTGAGGCAAGGCAGGGCTGTACGGGCGTGCCGATCTCCGCCAGTTCCAGTATTGCCTTCGCGAACTCGAAACGCGTGCAGGACCCGCCGTTGACAAAATGATACGTGCCGGGCGCGGCCTTTTCGCAAAGCGCCATTGTGGCCTCGGCAAGGTCCCAGGTGTGCGTGGGGCAGCCGACTTCGTCGGACACGACCCGCAGTTCCGGGCGCGCCTTCGCCGCCGCCAGAATCTTCTCCACGAAGTTGTTGCCGCCGGGGCCGTAAAGCCACGCGGTGCGGAGGATGAAATGGTTCGGGTTTGCCAGCCGGGTCGCCGATTCGCCCATCAGTTTGGTTCGTCCGTAGGTGCTCAACGGCACCAGGTCCGGGAATCCCATCTCCTCGGTGTACGGTGTACTAGCGGTCCCGTCGAACACAAAATCCGTCGAGTAGTAAACCACGGGGGAGTTGATCGCCGCGAGATCGGAAGAGCACACGTCTGAACTCCAGTCACGATCAGATCTCGT
>CALDSM010000874.1 GCA_937923585.1 uncultured bacterium | reverse complement strand
GAGGTGCATGCAATGGCGGCGCGCGGATGCATGAACCGGGTCGAGGGGTTTGACGTGGACGACAGCAGTGTGGTGGCGCTGCGCCTCAAGACGGGCGCGGTTGCGTCCATCACCTCCACCTGCGTCACAAATCATCCCGCGCGCACGCAACTGGAGGTGGTGACGCCGGAGTTCACACTCACCCTGAACGGCTGCACCGTGCGCATCGAGGAGGATCACCGCGTCACGGAACACAGACCGGACTGCAACGTGTACGCGGAGGAGAACCGCGCATTCATTGATGCGGTGCGCACGGGGAAGAAGAACGGCATCCGGTGCACCTACGCCGACGCGGTGAAGACGCTTCAAATCACCTGCGCGGCAAACGAATCCGCCGAAACGGGCATGCCGGTGAAGCTGTAGCGGCACCCCGCCCATCGCCATTGCGAACGAAGTGAAGGGAAGACGGCTGCCGTTGCGGCTTTCGCCGCGCATTCCAACTGCGCCCAACATGCGGGCAGTCCCTTGAAACGACCGCCCGGCGTCACTCCATCGGCGCGTCGGCCTCCTCCAAATCGCCGTCGTACAGTGCGCCATCCATTTCGGGCGGGCGAATGGCCGGCGCCGCTTCCGGTTCCGCCGGGGTTGCGGTCTCCGTTCCCACGCGCACGATGGTTCCGCGAAACACTTCCATGACCGCCGCCAGCCCGGGGTTCTCCCGCAGCAAGTCGGCAACCTTTGCCCGCTCCAGTTCGGCGGCCTTCACGGCTTCCGCCACGGGGTCGGGAACAGGCGAATTTGCCGCAGGGGTGTTGGATGCGGGAGGGGTGGGTTCGCTGCGTCTGGGAGACGCCGGGACCGTTGACGCGGATTCGGCCGGCCCGGCCTCAGGAGGGTTTGGGCCGGGCCTTGGGTCCGGCGCCGATGCGGCGGCCGCGCCGCCGGGGGCAATGCCCCCCGCGCCCAGCAGGATGAGCTTCTCCATGATGCTGTCGAGGGACACCTCGACATCCACCCGGGACAGTTTGATCAGCAGCGCCTCCAGCGCGGTCCGCTGGGCAAGCTGCGAGTCATAGCCGTTGGTGAGCATGGCGAACTGCTCCACCAGCCGGATGAGCTTGACGTTCATGAACCGGTTCGCGCGGGACTGCATCTCGGCGATTTCCTCGGGCGGCAGCCGCAGCAGTTCCGCGTCCGCGCCCGCCTTGCACACCAGCAGGTTGCGGAAATAGCGCAGGATCTCCTCGACAAACTGGGACAGATCCTTGCCCGCCGCCACCACCTCCTCGACCAGAATCAATTGCCGGGCCACGTCGCCCGCGATCATCGCGTCGCACAGGCCGTGCAGCACCCGCCAGTCCACCAGGCCCAGCACGTCGAACACCGCCTGGAACGTGATCTCCCCGTCGCAGTAGGTGATCAGCTCGTCCAGCACGCTCTCCGCGTCGCGCACGCCGCCCTCGGCCGCGCGGGCGATGGCGTACAGCGCCTCGTCCGTGGCGCGCATGCCCTCGCGGTCCAGGATGCGGCGCAGCAGCGTCACGATGTCGCCGATGGTCACCCGCCGGAAATCGTAGCGCTGGCACCGCGACACGATGGTCGCCGGAATCTTGTGCGCCTCCGTCGTGGCCAGGATGAAGATCGCGTGCGCCGGCGGCTCCTCAAGCGTCTTGAGCAGCGCGTTGAACGCGCCCGTGGACAGCTGGTGCACCTCGTCTATGATGTACACCTTGTACCGGCCGCTGGTCGGCACCATGCGCACGTTGTCGCGGATCTCGCGCACGTCGTCCACGCCGTTGTTCGACGCGCCGTCAATCTCGATCACGTCAATGTTGTTGCCCGCCGTGATCGAAACGCAGTTGTCGCACTCGCCGCAGGGGGCCGTGGTCGGCGCCTCCGCGCGCTGGCAGTTCAGCGCCTTGGCCAGGATGCGGGCCGTGGTCGTCTTGCCGATGCCGCGCGAGCCGATGAACAGGAAGGCGTGGTGGATGCGGCCCGACGCGATGGCGTTCTTCAGCGTCCGGGTGATGTGCTCCTGGCCCACCACCTCGTCGAACAACTGCGGGCGCCACTTGCGCGCCAGAACGGTGTAGTTCGTGTCAGCCATCGCGCCTCATCCGCGGAGAAAATAAAAAGAGCCCGCGCACCCGCCGTCGAGCGTACAGTCCAGAACGGCCCACGGGTCGTCCGGCTCGGGCCGGGCAGACCTGCGCACACGAAAACTTCCGACTACGGCTGCTTCCTCTCGGACCTGACCGAGTTCGCCGGCATCCCGTCGCGCAGGACCCAACCGTCAACACCGGGGATCCCGTACCAGCTAAAGAACCTAACGCCCTCGGGCGGGAATTCAACCTCGCTAAGCGGATTTCGAGTGCAGGACACCGCTACCGTCCCGTCTAGCGCGGGCAAACCTGACAGTTTGCTGCCCACAAGGCAGCGTGAAGCCTACCATACGCCGGAAAAATGAGTCAAGGGGAAACTGCCCGACCGGAACAGCGGCCTCCTCTTTTGACTGCGGCGGCCATGCCACCGCCTCACGGCAGCAAATCGCCCGCCACCTCCATGACCACGGGCCACACTCTCCGCCCGTGCCTGGCATACAACGGCATGAGTTCAACCCCCTTCTTGGCGCGCGGGCGCGCCGCCCAGCCGGAAGTGTGCAGCACAAGCCTGGGCTTGCCGTCGCACAGCAGAAACCAGAACTCATCGGAGTTGTCCACAGCTGCCTGCCCGCGCACCGGCTGGAGCCGAGTCCTAGCCCAAGGGAACGGTTTGAAGTACTGGTGCATCGTGCCACCGCCGTAGCCCGACGTGTCCCTGTACCCCTGCCGACATTCCCAATGATGCACGCCGAACACAGCATGGCTCAGAAATGCCGCGATTAGACGGTACGCCAGCGTCATGGGTGTGGTGGACGGCATGGACTCGGGCTTGACGAGTTGGGCAAGCACGCACACATCATCCAGCAGCCGGTGGTAATCTTCCGTCTTCATCATGGCCGGCCAAATCGGCACCGAAGCCTGGGGGCCGCCACCGCCCGGAAGCCAGACGTGCAGGCTGCCCGCGCGGTTCAGGTCTATGCTGACCCGCGGGGAAACCGCACTCAGGCAGTCGTACATGCCCCCGCCCGGATGGCTCTCGGCCAGATGGAACTGTGCCGGGAAACGCCGGCACAACTCGCTGGCCAGCCGCCACGAGGCCGCCTCCAGCAACTGCGGGTTCCAGGCGCCTTCGCCCCCGAGGCTGTGTTTCTGCGCAAAGTCCCTGTCGTCCAAGGCGGCCTCTCTTTCTGTCTCTATCCCGTGCGGCGGTTATGCAGTCGCTTCGCCTGACCCGCGCCCGTCCGATTTTTTGACTGCGGTGGCCATGCCGCCGCTTTTCTTCCCGCAGGCTGTACCTGCGGGTTCCGGATCGCCGGGGCATGGCCACGGCGAAGGGAAAGCGGCGGCATGGCCACCGCAGTCAAAAGGGGCGCGGACCTTGGCGGTTGATGGAAGTCCGGGGCTTCCTGTCCGCCTGGGTCAGTAGTCGTCATACACATTAACCCGGTCTGTCTTCGCCATCGTGACGGCACGGTAGAATCCCGGGTGTGCCCCCCTTTCAAACCAGGCCGCGGAGCAATACGGGTATTGTGTCGCCTCTCGCACCAGCCCGTGATGCACCGCGTTTTGATGCACGTAATTCATCCGGGCCAGCCAGCTTCGCTCGAAGGTGAGCGGCGTTTCCCGGTATTGAAACCATACCTGCCGGCCTGCGGCGTCGTCACGGCGGTTAATCTCCCGCGCCGTCTCCGAATGCATGCCGCGCAGCATCGGCTCCAGCCCCATTGCCTCCTCCGGCGCCTCCGCCACAAAATGGTAGTGGTTGGACAATACCGCCCATGCCTGAACCAGCCAGCCGCCGTTGTCCAGCGCGCGAAGCAGGCACTCTTCGAGATAGGCCCGGCATTCATCCGTGTTGAAGATGCGAACCTTGTGCAGCGTGCCCGCCGTGACGAAATACACACGGCCCGTTTCAAAATGATGCGGCGGTGCATGGTGCCATAAAGACACGGTCTTTCCTCCGGTTACGAGAGAAGCATACACCAAACCGCGAATATGACCCTATTGCACATCAAGCCCAAAGGCACCGCCGCTTTCCCTAACCCGCGCCTGTCCCATTTTTGACTGCGGTGGCCATGCCGCCGCTTTACTTCCCGCAGGCCATGCCTGCGGGTTCCGGAGCGCCGGGGCATGGCCCCGTCGAAGAAGAGCGGCGGCATGGCCACCGCAGTCAAAAGAAGAAAAGAAGACAGAACTACTCCGCGCCCTCGACTATCGCAATCCCTTCCACCGTCAACCCGTACAGCGCGCATGCCATGCAGACACCCAGTGCCAAGGAGTACAATTCTGCACATGGAAAGACAGGGCGGTCAAATGGCATGGGCCGAACGGAAAGAAAGGCCCGTTCGGGGGAAGCCAAGATGAACGTGCGCGTGCTGTTTACATACCCCGCAAGATCGTGGCTGGGGCTCGATGGCGGAAAGACTGCGAAGGGCCTGCAGATTGTTGTGTCCGTCGAATGGCCGAAAATGGTTTTTGACAAGCGGGCTCGATTGCTGGACAGCATCATTGCACGGTCAAACGGATGCATCTACCCCCCCAAGGATGTAACGAAGGTCTTTCTTGAGAACGGATTTCCGGAGGAAGTCGAGGAATCCATTGCGGAGCTGAAAAGGGTCATGGACCACACCGAAGAGGCTGATTGACGACGTTGAACAGCGGCAGGAGACGGCGCGCGGCGGCGGTGTTCAACCCTGGCGGCATGGCCACCGCAGTCAAAAGAAGAAAAGAAGACGGAACTACTCCGCGCCCTCGACTATCGCAATCTCTTCCGCCGTCAGGCCGTACAGCGCGTACACCAGTTGATCAATCTCGTGGTCCGTCGCCGTGATCTGGCGCTGCAACAGTTTCCGTTCGTGTTCCGTCGTCGCCGCAGGCAACTGCTTGTGCAGCGTCAGCATTCGCTCCACCAGCGTGACCATAAGACGATGAAACCGTTCTTCTATGGAGTGCTGTGGCCATGCCACAGCTTTTCTTCGACGGGGCCATGCCCCGGCGATCCGGAACCCGCAGGCATGGCCTG
>CALDSM010000873.1 GCA_937923585.1 uncultured bacterium | reverse complement strand
GGCGACCACCGAGATCTACACTCTTTCCCTCCACGACGCTCTTCCGATCTCCTTGGGCTGGCCGGCTGTGCCGGCATGAGGGGACCCAGCGACGAGGAGCTCATCCAGCAGACGTTGGATGCATGGGGAAAGACGCTTGTCGCAAAGGATGTGGACAGCTTCATGGCGACCTTCTCCGAGAAGTTCACTTCTAGTCAGGCCGCTGACAAGCCGACGCTGGCGAAATTCATCAAGGAAGCCATTGATTCGGGCTACCTGGACGACGCCAAGGTCAGTTTTGAGAACGCCAAGCGCACCATGAAGGACGGAACCTGCACCGTATACCCGGTGGATCTTTCGGGCACCGCCGGTGCCGTTTCCGCCGAATTGACCCTGGCCAGGGAAGACGACAAGTGGCTGGTCACTGGCATGGAAGTGGACGGTCTCTGATACCCGTTTTGAGCAGTTTATGGCGACGCGGCCCGGATCTTCCGTGGCCGCGTCGTTCCTTTCTGTCACAGGCTTGATCCGGGAATGTCTCAAGACGTAAATTGCGCTGAAGGCGGGCCGTTTCAGACCGAAGTCAAGGGTGGAAGCGGCCTCAAACCTCTTTCGGAGTTGAGCACATGAAGATTACGGTGATTGGCACCGGCTACCAGGGGCTTGTGACCGGCACATGCCTGGCGGAGAACGGCCACCAGATCGTCTGCATGGACCGCGACGCGGACCGCATCAGCCTGCTGGCACAGGGCAAACTCCCCATCCACGAGCCGGGGCTGGAGGAGCTGGTTGCGCGCAACCTGGAGGAGGAGCGCATTTCCTTCACCACGGATCTGCGCCAGGCCGTGGCAAATTCGGTGATGGTGTTCCTGTGCGTCGGCACCCCGGTACGTGAGGACGGCGAGGCGGACGTGAGCCGCGTGCTGGACGCCAGCAGGCAGATTGCCGGGGCCATGTCCGGATACCGGATTCTGGTGAACAAGAGCACCTGCCCGCCCGGCACCGCCGAACAGATGGAAAAGATCCTCCGCGAAAACTCCGAACACCCGTGCGATGTGGTCGTCAACCCCGACTTCATGAAGGAAGGCTCCGCGGTGGACGATTTCATGCGGCCCGACCGCATCATTGTCGGCTGCGAGGACGTGCGTGTCTGCGAGATTATGAAGGAACTCTACGGGCCCTTCCTCCGCACCGGCAAACCGATTCTGATCATGGGCCGCCGCAGCGCGGAGATGTCCAAATACGCCACCAACGTCATGCTCGCGGCGCGCATTTCCCTGATGAATCAGATCGCCGATTTGTGCGAGGCCTGGGGCTGCGACATTGCCGATGTGCGCGAGGCCGTCGGCGCCGACAGCCGCATCGGCTCGACCTTCCTCTTTCCGGGCCTCGGTTACGGCGGCGCCGGGCTGCCGCGCGACGTGGCCACCTGCATCCGCATGGCGCGGGACAAGAACGTGCCCTGCGATCTCATCCAGGGCGTGCAGGAGGTCAACGACCGCCGCCGCGAACAGTTCATCCGCCGCATTGTGGACTACTACGGCGGCGACCTTTCGGGGCGCACCATTGCGGTCTGGGGCGCCAGTTTCAAGCCACGCACGGACGACCTGCGCGGCGCGCCGGCCGTGGAAATAATGGACGGCCTGTGCTCGGCGGGCGCTAAAGTGCGCGTGTACGACCCGGTGGCCGGGCAGCGCCTCAAGGACCACTATGGCGACACGTTGGAAGTGGTCCCCAAATACTACGCCGCACTGGAAGGTGCCGACGGACTGGTAATCACCACGGAGTGGAACGAGTTTCGACGCCCGGACTACGCCCGCATGGGCGAACTGATGCGCGAGCGCGTCATCTTCGACGGGCGCAACCTGTACACGCCCAGCGTGATGAAACAGAGCGGGTTCCGCTACTTCAGCATCGGACGGCCCGAAGCGTAAACTGCCGAGATGAAAGCAGGCATTACGGGGAGCGCCGGCATCCTTGCCGGCCTTCTTTTGCGTGAGACCAGATGTGCGTCACTTACCCGCCATACAGTCCGCCAGAAATTTCATCAGTGGTGGCGTGACCACCGCCTCGCCGGCCATACCGATCTTCCGGTTTACATCATTGTGTGAGTAACCGGTGGCGCGTAGGACCGTTGCCTTTACACCCGCTTTCTGAAGCGCCGCAGCGAATTCCTCCGATAGCCTCCTGCGCTCGGGCAACCCCCGGGTCACCAGCAGGAACGGCGGTATGCCTTTGTCCGGTGCCACGTGGTAGAGCGCGGAGGCCTGCCTCCAAATGGTGGGGTCCGTTCCGAAGCCGTTCTCGTAGATTTCCAGGGGCTCCGGTTCCATGGCTGCCGGAATGTTGTAGCCGTCCGTGTCCAGAGAGATCGTGCCCTTGATGATGCTGAGCGGCAGGTCGTGGGCTTTCAAGAAAGATTCGTCCGTGCTCACGATGGAGACCAAATGCGCGCCCGCCGAGTGACCCATCAGCGCGATGCGCTCAGGGTCTCCGCCGTATTCGGCGGCATGGGCATAGACCCAGGCAATGGCCGATGCCACGTCCTGTTCATGGACGGGGTACTTCACGCGGTCAGGCGCGTCACTGGCCGGCCTTGGCGACAGCCGGTAATTGATGCTGACAAGACAGTATCCGGCGCCGGTGAACCATGCGGGCTTGATCTGCATCCCGTTGGATTTGTCGCCGACGGCCCATCCGCCGCCATGAACCCAGATCAACACCGGGACGGGCTTGGCAGGCGCGGGGTCTGCCGTGTGAATGTCCAGATTCAACAGGTTGGCGTCCACGCCGGGAATGGTCGCGTAGGGGATGTTGCGGTGGGCAACGAAGCCGCCGGTGGCATTTCTCGTGCAGCCGAGACAAAGGGCAAGCAACAGGAGGCTGGTCAGTCTTGCCAGAGTGTTCATAATGTTGTGCTTTGGGTTGAAGTCGGCTTCCGTGGGGCTTCATCCAACGAAACAGGGCTCAACCCTGCCGGTGTGCCCACAGCTGCAAGGATAGTGGGCGCAACCACAGTTTCGGTTACACGCGAAATCTGCAGGCCGGATTGGTCGCATGCAGAATGAAAGTTGCCACGAATGTGCGGAATCGTCAACGTCAGACTGCGAGTGGGACTTCGATAAGCACGGAATCCGTGGTGGGTTCCGGGATGGGATCGCCGTATTCGCGCATGACCTCCAGGTGTCCTTCAACAGCTTCCCGAATCCCCGCGAGGACTTCTTCCAGGGTGTTCCCGGCGCTCGTGCATCCGGGAAGGTCTGGCACGTAAGCGGAGAGATTGTTCGGGCCCTTTTCGATGATAACAAGATATTTCATGTGTCATCCTCCTTGCTGAGACCCGCCTGCTTGAGGATGCTGGCAAGGGTCTTCGGATGCAAATCGAAACTCGTATTGCCGGGGACAGTAACCGTTCCCGGTTTATCGGAATGGCGAAAATGGTGATGACTTCCGCGTGTGCGGGCCAGTTTCCAGCCATCTTCAAGCAATAGCCGAACGACATCTCGAACTTTCATAGAGAAATTATCGCTTAAATGTCCCGGATCGCGCAAGCCCGAATTCAAAAGACCGAATCCCAGAAGTTATGGACAAATCGGTCTTCGGCCTTCATCTCAAAAGGTCTATTGCCGCTGAAATGTTATGCGGTCAATGGCAATCTCGGCTCCCTTGAAGTCCGCCGGGTCCAAGCGCAGCATCGAGATCCGCCCGCGCCAGCGCGGGTTTTGCGTCAAATCCACGGTATAGTCGTGGAACTGGCCGTCCACCTGAATTGGGAAGCGTACGCTGGCCGATTCGCTGGTGCCCGAGCCTTGCGCGGACCAGAACAACTGGGCGCTGCCGGTCTGGACCTCGGCAGCGCGGATGCGCATGCGAAGGAGGAGTGTGGGGAATTCGCCCGCATTGAGGCCAGGTGTGGACGCCACCAGCGCGGGATCGCCCGACAAGGTCTGGAAAGTGAGACAACCTTCCTTAACCTCGGCGGCAGTGGTGCCCATCATTTCGGACCACCCCTCTTTGCCGGAATCGAAGGTCCACTCACCCTTGTACACCGCCACAGGGAAATCGTACGGCCCCAAACCAAGGTCGCGCGGGGAGTAATTCACAGGCCATGCGGCCGGATCTCCGGTGCCGAACACCCGGCGGATGGCCTCGTACATGTCGAAGCCGTATTCGTTGGCCGGTTCCACATAACTGCCTTCGCCCCATTCGTTGCACGGGCCCAGCACGACGAAAGGCAGTTTGTGCGCCTCGCAATAGCCGCGTCCTGCGCGCAGCAGGTCCTCAAAGAGCGGCGCGGTGCGCCCGCCGATGACCAGGGACTTGCTGCCATGCCAGGGTCGCGAGTCCCAACCGGTGTCTACGTCCGGATAGTAGGTCAGGCCGGGCGCGTACAGAGCGGTCTTTTCTTTCCATGCATCAGGGGCGGTCTTGACGACATCGCTGTACTTAACTTCTGTCTGCGAAACCGCCATGGTCTCTGCCCTGCCCCATTCATGATAGTTTGTCGCCCCGCCGAAACCCTCTCTGGCCAGAACCTCGGCCTGCTCCTTTGTCTCGTGGCCGTTAACGGCCACAAACTCGATGCCTCCGTGCCCCGCGGCCCGTGCCATTTCCTGCGATTCGTCGAGTGCGGCCTTGACCGCATCGGACCCGCCGAGGTCCTGCCGCAGTCCCGCCGGGTTCCAGAGGAACAGCGACGGTTTGCCGTTGATGCGGTAATAGGCGGGCAGGTTGAAGTAGCGGTCAATCCACTCCCTCGTCACCTTGCGCCAGTCCTCGCGCGAGTGCGTTCCCGGGGCATTGTGGTTGGCCCACATGATCGCCACCTGAAGCTGATCGCGGTAACGCGCCTTGCGGTAGGCCTCGAACCAGTGCGTGAGGTGCTGGCTGCCGTCGCACCAGTACCAGTCCACCAGGAAGCAGTTCACACCGTTTTCGACCGCCCACTTGATCTGCCAGTCCACGCATTCCACGTTGCTCTCGTCGTAGTATCCGAGCAGCGGCTTACGGATGGGCGCGGTGCGCCGGATGCAGTCCCATTTGGTGTCCGACTCCCATCCGGGGAAGTAGTACATGCACACATCCAATGCGGGTTTCACCGGAATGGGCGGAGGCACATAATCC
>CALDSM010000872.1 GCA_937923585.1 uncultured bacterium | reverse complement strand
CGGCGACCACCGAGATCTACACTCTTTCCCTACACGCCGCTCTTCCGATCTAGCACCGCGACACGACGCGTCCACAGGTGGTCGCTCTCCGCCAGCGTGTGCAGCACCGATGGGTCCCTGTCCAGGAGATAGGCGCCGACGATGTTGGGCGCACTGAGGTCAACCAGGTCCCAGTTGTTGATGCGGCGAAGATGCTTCAAATAGAAATCGAATACCCGCCCCTGATCCTCCCCCCCGCTTCTCCTGTACTGCTCCACGAGTATCAGGAGCGCCGCCAGCCGGTCTTCATGAAACTCGCTTTCGAGCAGTTCGCGGACCACCGCAAGCACCGTGCCGCAGGCGCACTTTTCACGGCCGGCGAAAAACTGCTTTGCGACCCTGCGCTGTTCGGGAACCATCACGCCCAGGAATCGGTCCCCCTCGCCGTACTGCCCCTTCCCTGTCTTGAAAAAGCGCGACAGAATCTCTGCCTTCTCCGCGCGCGCCGCCCGGCGCAGCGCAGTCTTGACCTCCGGGGCATTCATCGTCTTCCTCCTGGCATGGCTGTCTGACTCTGACACACTGCAAGCGCGACGAGGCTGCATCGGAAGCATTCTACACCGCCGTCATACCGGACGTAACCCTCTCATCCGCGCAGCGAAAGAACAAGGGCTGTGGTTGCCCACAGCCCTTGCAGTTAGCATCGTCAGCCCGTTTCCGGGCCGAGGCGTTTTGTCACCTGGCGCTTGTTCCGCCGACCGGCACGTTCGCGGAAATCTGAATGGGAATGGCGTTCTCGTACTCAACGGAGAACTGCACCGGCGTCTCGGCCAGCGGCTGACGGAACAGGTTCATGGTCGCGTGGCCGCCCTCCACGGTGGCCCGGCCCAGCACCATGGTGCCGCCATTGGGGTTGGCCTGGAAGGCGGTGACCATGGCCCCGTTTACCTCGTAGTTCAGCGTCAGCACGAGACTGGTCCTGATCGCGCTGAGCGCGGAGGACAGGATGAACGTGTGGGGATTGGAGGACCAAATCTCCAGCGTCGGATCGCCGTAGCAGTGCCACAGGCGCAGTTCCGCGGTGACCTCGCTGGCGCTGGGCATCGCGCCCGCCGGGCCCACGCCAATCTGCGTGAGCATGTACGCCTTGCCGTGGTTGAGAATGTCGCCCAGCCTGCGTTTGGAGGCTGCCGATCCGAACGAGGGGATCGCGGACGGCCAGATGGCGTCCATGTACCCGCGCAGCAGCGCGTTGTTGGCCCAGGTCGGGCTGTTGCGGCTGTCACCCAGCACGCCGACGGCGCCGCCGCCGAACCTGCGGAGCATGCGCTCGGCCACGTAGACCTCGGCGGCGCTGGTGCCCATGACGCCGGGCATCTGCTCGTTGTCAAACAGGCCGCTCGCGCAGTTGACGCTGAAGACGACCGGTTGGAGCGCCCCGTTGATCAGCGCGTCTATTTCGCCAAGGCCGAAGAACGGGTGTACCCACTGGTCAGGCCCGCCGTGGTCGCGGTGGATAAACAGGAAGCGGCCCTGGTTGTACGCGGCGGTGATGTCGGCCGTGGACCCGCTCCACGCGAATCCGCTGGCGGCCGACAGGGCGGCCGGAAGTGCGGTGCCGTCAAAGTACCGCTGCGGGGTCGCGGTACCGGTCTCCGTGTAGATGCGGTCCACGGTCTTGCCGTGGGACGCAAGCACCCCCCGCGCGAACTCAGAGGTCTCAATGAACGCCCGCTGGTCGGTTCCCGCGGCCACACCGTCCCGGCAGCACTGGAACTGTGACGCAATGGCGGCGTGCCCGTAGAATGCGGGGTTGACCGGGGGGTTCTGCTCATAGTTGATGATCTTGTCCACAACAACCGCCATCTCGAAGTTCGTCTTCTCCGGAATCCGGCCCACGGCGAAATCAGGCACGGTGGAGGTTTCCGGAACGCCCATGACGGCATAGGGCCAGTCGCTGCCGATGGTCGCCGCGCCGACGGCTATCGGCGCGCCCATTTGATAGGTGGGGATGCGGTCCGAGTCGGCGAAGAGGAGGATGTAGGACGGGCGGATGATGTTGTGATCATAGTGAGACTTGATCAGCGCCCGTATCTGGTCGGCGGTGGCAAAATCCGTGCCTGCACCCACCTCCGCCACGTTGGTCGCAATGCCCTTGGTCCGTTTCCAGGCGGCGAGACGGTCGGCCTCCTCGCGGAAGACGGTGGGGGTCAGAATCAGCAGTTCCTCGCCCAGTATCCGGGTGACGGTGCCGGGATACAGCGTCGAAACGGCGCTCGCGCGGTTGATCGCGGTGGACGCAACCGCGATGGAGCCCCGGTCGAACCCATTGTTGATG
>CALDSM010000871.1 GCA_937923585.1 uncultured bacterium | reverse complement strand
ACCCATGGCGCCGGTGGAGTTGCTGCCCGATTCACCGAAGGATGGCACACCCGTGGGCGCGCCGCCGTCCCAGAGCCCCGCGCCAATGGCGGAAGCGGCCAAGCCGAGCGGGCTGGCGCTCTCCACCAGCCAGCGTTTCAAGGAGGTTCCGCTTCCTGAGAAGGCCAAGGAGGACGCGGAGCGCTCCTACGTGTATGAGTCTGCGGCGCTGCAGATCGGGCGCATGGTATACAACATTCGCGCGGACGCGAACGACATCGCCAATTTCTACATTCAGGAATGCCCTGCGGCCGGCTGGAAGTTGGACAACGCACAGCAGGCCCTGGGCAACACGTACCTGCTGTTCACCAAGCCGGGAAAACGGCTCGAAGTGACGGTGCAGCCGCTGGGCATGGGTCGCGGACAGCGCCTCATCCTTCACATGGTTCCCGACGGCCAGTCCGGTTCGTGACCGGCAGATGAAGCGTCTGGCGCCCATTGCGCTAATCATGGCCGGGGTGCTGTTGTCCTCGTGCAGGAGCGGCAGCGGGCCCTTTGGGCTGCCCGGCCTTGTGGGCGCGGTGTCAGACGAGCAGAAGATCGCCATGGTTCTTGCGGACGTTGCGCACGGCATGGAGCATAAGCGGGTTTACCAGGTGCTGTCGCATGTCTCGCAGCGCTATCATGACCGCGAAGGCCGCGACTACGAGGCGCTGCGGCAGCATGTGGCGGCCATACTGGACAATTATAAGACGATCCGTGTGACGCGAACCCCCTCGCGCGTGCAGGTGCAGGGCGACCGGGCACGGGTTGTGGACACGTTTGGAACCCTTGCGCAGCCGAATGACCTGAAAGAGTTTCCGATTGTGGATCTGCAGGGGCGCGTGGTTGTTCTTCTGGAACGATCCGGCGACACGTGGCAAATTCTGGAATGGGGTCCGCTGTTCTGACCCTGGTTTCAGCGCAAGCGGCACGGCAACGAAGACGCCGCGGTTCATGTTTTGTTGTTTTTGTCAACCCAGGCCCTGCGCAATGCGCCGGGCCATACCAGATCGGAGTCCTTGAAATCCCATGGCCAGACCCCGCAAGACAAACGTAAACATCCTTGAAGCCGAAAAGGAACAGACCCCCAAGACTGACTTGATGCGGCTGATGATGCACGCGCAGGAGCATCCGATGCTGTATGTCGGCGGCGTGCTCTTCGTCGTGTTCTGTATCGTTGCGGGATTGCTTATCCGCGCCAGCCGAAGCGAGGCGGCCGCCACGATCACTTCCAGGTATGCCGAGGCAAGCATGGAGACGGACCCCGTGAAGCGCCTGGCAAACCTTGAGGAGGCGGCCAAGAATGCGGGGGACTGGACGCCCGAGATAACGTATGTAATGGGCGAGACCGCCATCCAAGCGGAGCAGTACGACAAGGCGAAGTCGGCGTTTGAGACGGTTCGCGACAAATTCCCCAAGAGTGATTTCGCGGACCGCGCCATCAGCGGCCTGGCCTTCCTACAGGAGAACGCGGGGGACCTAGAGGGTGCGATAAAGACCTACGAGCAGTTGGCCAAGGATTATCCGAAGGCGTTTGCAACCAAGGTGGCACCCTATGAGATTGGGCGACTGCAGGAGGAACTGGGCCGTCTGCCGGAGGCCATCAAGGCCTATCAGCAGGAGAAGGATGGGTTTCCTGAGTCGGACAAGGCAAAGAAGGCCGATGCGGCCCTGAAACGGCTCAAGGAAGAACACCCGGAACTGTTCCCCGAAGAGAAGAAGCCAGAAGCCCCGGCACCACCGGCGGCAGATCCTGCGCCTGCCACACCTGCGGGTGAAGCGCCCGCGGCGGCTCCGGCTCCCGCAGCGGCGCCAGCGGCCCCCGCGGAAGTTCCGTCCGCGCCAGCGACGGAAGCACCTGCCGCCCCCGTAGCCAGCCCGGCTCCGACGGAAGCCCCGGCCGCGCCAGCGGAAGCGCCCGCCGCCCCCGTAGCCACCCCGGCTCCGGCGGAAGCCCCGGCCGCGCCAGCGGAAGCGCCCGCAGCGCCGGCGGCAACTTCCAGCGGTTCGTGATTGTAGACCACAGTCAATCCCTTTGAAGCGTTCCCCGAGGGCATCTTCGGGGAACGCTTTCCTTTGGGGCGCTTGAACAGATCGAAACCGCAAACGAAGTCAGCAGGGTGCAGGCTATCTGGTGGATATTTCCTGCAATTGCTTCCCGCCCTTCTCCAGGTCCTGTCCCATGCCGCGAACCGTATTGCAGCCAGAGACGAAAACCATGCCATCAAGGCAAGGGTTACGGCGAGCAAAACACTCTTCTTCATGGAAGTATCCTCATGGGGTTTCGCAGGAATCTACCGCGAGCGGCGCATATTGTTTCGCACAAGGGAGTTGCGGGTCAATCCGCGCGGTTGGTGCGTGCGGGAACGGTGCGATAAACTAGTCAGCCAATTGGCTGACGGAGGCGAATCATGCTTTCTTATGTGGCGGCGCAGATACAGCAGGCGTTCGGCGCCTCTTTGGTCACGATACTGTGCCTGTTCGCGGTGGGACTTGTGCTGGCATACGCAGTGCTTGCGCGGCCCTCGCTGCGACTCCTCGCCGCACAGAACTTCATTGACGGCGCACGGGGGTTTCTGTTCGTGCTCCTGATGGGAACGGCGCTCCTTGCCGTGGAGAACTACCGCGCAACCGACTATTACCGTTACGGGACCTATCTGAACGCCTACGAGTTCTTTCATTACTACCTTGGGTCGAAATACCAGGGGGAACTCGGTTCCACGCGGCTGTACGCGGCGGCACTGATTGCGGATGACGAGACGGGCCGCAAATGGAAGCATTCGAGTGGTGCCATACGCGATCTTGCCACCGGCGGCAGCATCAAGGCCGATGACGTGCTGAAAAACCGCGACGCCGTCAAGCAGCGTTTCACGCCGGAACGGTGGGAGGCGTTCAGGAAGGATGTGGTCTGGTTTAAGAACCGCATGGTGGATTCGCGCTGGGCGGGTGTGCTGAAGGACAAGGGGTACAACGGCACGCCGGTGTGGGGGATGGTGGTGGGAACGCTGTTCACGAACCGCATTTCCACGGACAACAACGCGGGCATGATGTTTTTGGCCCTGCTTGATCCCCTGCTCATCCTGCTGGCCTTTGCGGCCGTGGCGTGGGCATTCGGGCCGCGGGCGGCCCTGTTCATGATAGTGCTGTTGGGCACCAGTTACATGATGAAATGGTGGCACATGAAGGGGGCGCTGCTGCGCACGGACTATGCGATGTGCATGGTGTTCTGCGCCTGCTTTCTCAAGAAACGCTGGTACGGGACAGCGGGTGTGTTTTTGGCGGGGTCGGTGCTTTCCCGCATCTTCCCGGCGGTACTGCTGTTCGGCCCCGGCGCACGCCTGCTGATGCAGACACTGCGTCTTTGCTGCACCGAATTCCGGCCAAGAATCACGGCGTTCCTGGAACGCCCCCACAGTGGGCCAGACCGCCGCATCCGGCGTGTGTGCGCCGCATGCGCCGCAGTGGCCCTGCTCTTCTGTGCTTACCGCTTCCTGTTCTCCGCCGTTGTTCCCTGGCTGGCCTCTCCAAGCCATGCTTTGCTTTCTCTGCTGCACCCGGCCGGAGTCGGCCCAGTGGGACTGGGAATGGTCTTCCTCGGCGGGGCGGCATGCGCCGCACTGTGCCTGACACTGGCAGCACTGGCTGCCTGGGGACTGTGGACGGGCCCCATTGACCGGCGCTGGGTGCGTTTCTTCGCCGGTTTCGGCGTCACTGTCGCCGTGCTGGTGGCCATCTCCGGGCTCTGGTGGCGCGGAACCGGGGCGTGGCCCGAATATACGCGCAAGATTGCCGAGCACAACCGCGGTATCAGCGAGTGGCGTGTCGGCTTCAAGTACATCTTCATGGCAGACTGGCAAAATGCGCCGCGCGGCGCGGGACAGGCCGCTCAGAATCTGGTTCCCGTGCTCTCCACGGCACGCTACAGCCAGGGATTGTCGGTGTGGTGGACCACCCAGTTGTGCATTCTTGCCCTGTCGCTGCTGGGAGCGGTGGGCATAAAGGACCACCGGGCGTTCATGCTCGGGTTTGTTCCGCTGTTCTTCCTCGTGTCGCCAACGTACTACTACTACGTCATGCTGCTGCTGCCGCTGCTGTTCTTCGCCGAACGGCTGGATGAACCCCATTATGCGGCCGGCCTGGCCGTGATGCTGCTCACCGGCCTGTCCGGATACGCGTTCTATGCCATGTGGAAGCAGGGATATGCCACGTACTACTGGCTGTCGGTGGAGGTGATGGTGATGTCGCTGTACATGCTCGCCCTGGCATACGGCGAGGGAATCGGCTGGGTGCTTCGGAACCGTCAAATGCCCAGTTCGCCCGGTCCCATCTGACCCGGTTCAGGCAATTGGTTCTGGTACACCTCGACACCGTTTTCCTTCCGCAGCAACTCCATTTCCTTGCCAATGATGAGCGGGGCGGCGAGGGCGGGCTTGGCCTCCTCCATGGTCAGCGTGTGTTCCGGCTTGCGCTGAAGCACCTTGAGCACAAGGTACGCGTCAGGCATGACGACGGACTGGGTTTTGCCGTCCTTGCCCACGGCCATCTGCTGGTATTGGGGAAGATACACCGGACCGAGAATATCCCCTTCGTTCGAGCCTGAGGCAACGTTCCAGAACCCCCGAAAGCGGTCGAGACTGGGGTTGTTCTGGATGGACGATTCGATGACGTATCCCATTTTGTCCTGCTGCCCTTTGAGCAGATAGGCTTCGACCAGTGTGTCGAAATTCTGCCCGCCGTTGATAAGCGCCCGCACGTGCGACGCCTGGGCGGCAGCATCGGGCATGGCGGCCGGGAAACGGACGGCGCGGAAGGTAATCTCCTCGAAGGTGTGCAGCGAGTCGCCCGCGAACCGGTACTCGCGCTCGATCTCCTCATCGGTAATCTTGATCCTGCCCTCTTTCATGTCCTGCACCGCGAGATACTGCACCGCCTGCTCGCCGAGCATCTTAGCGACCATGCGGTCCGTCTCGTCGTCAATGTTGTCCTTCTGAAACTGAAGTTTCTCCGGCGTAAGGTCGTACTCCTTCATGAGCGGCGTGACTTCACCGTTCTTGGGGATCTCCATGTTCCACATGGTGCGGAGTTGATCGCCCTCGTCTCCGCTGTCCCGGAAGAACTCCTCCCGCGCCGCGTCACGCGACACATCAATTTTCCCATCGTCCTTGAGTTTCTGGCCCAACGGCAGTTTGATCATCCCGTCAATGTGCTGGTTCAGCAGGCGCAGGTAATCACCGCGGCTGCTGATCTTGGGCCGGTGTGTGTCCGACATTTCGCGCAAGAGCCGAAACAGGTCGCCGCGGGTAATGTATTTGTCGCCGATCTTGGCGACCCGTATCCGGTCTTTGTCTATCATGCGTCCGGGGCCGCCGACGGTAAAGAAGAGCGCGCCGGCGCATGCAAGGACGGATGCCAGCATCAGGCACACTTGGCGAAGGGAAGGTCGCATGGAGTGGTTCCTTTGTTTCAATTCGGCTGTGTTATGGTAACATAGGACGCATAAAGTGGAAAACCGCATAAGCCGGGACGGTGCATCCCGCAGCGGAACATGGATACGGGGCAATGTACATTTATATTGCGTTCATGGGGCTGTTGACACTGGTGCTGTTTCTGTGGGCCGTGGTAGCGTTTCTGGACGGGGACGGGCAGTAGCCGGACCTATTCGTTGCGCTGGCCAAAACCCAGCGAACGCAGGAATGCATCTATGTCCGCCGGGGGGCTGTCGGCGGGCAGGCACTCACCAAAACGCAACGGAGATTGGACAAACCTGCGCTGGCACTGGGGGCACAGGTCGAGCGTTATCTTCTTGTAAACCTGCTCTTCAAGTTCCGTTGCCCCGGCCTTGTCCAGTTGGGACACCAGTTCCTCCAATTCGCGGCGGTGGTCGCGCAAAAGGTCCCAAAGCGACACTTCAAGCGTGTCGTAGGCCGCACGCACTTCAATGGACGCCTGGTAACGCAACGCCTTACGCGGAATCGCCGCGCCGCATCCGTCACACTGGTACATGTCCTTGTAACCTCCCGGCATGCACTGCCACCGTTTCCGAAAGTTTACCACGGTAGTGTATGCAAAAGACCAGCGCCTTGAATTCGCGACATGCCGGGATCTGCCCGTCTGGAGGCCCGTAGTTGCCGCCCCCCGTGGATTGCCGTATAGTATGCAGCCGAGAAGCACCGGAGGGGTTCGGGCATTCGGAGTTAAAGTTTTCATGAGCGAGTTGCGAATACCGCCGGACGAGGAACTGGAGTTCACATTCTTTCGAAGTTCCGGGCCGGGCGGACAGAAGAAGAACACGACCGATTCGGCGGTACGCGTGCGCCATCTGCCGACAGGACTGGTGGTGGTTTCCACGTCGTCGCGGTCACAGTTTCAGAACAAGCAACTGGCGGTGCTGGAATTAGCGCGACGGCTGGCGGTGTTGCACAAGAGACCCAGAACACGTCATGCAACGCGACCCACCCTGGTTTCGCGCGCCCGAAGGCTCGAAATGAAAAGGAAGCGGTCCGAAACAAAACGCCTTCGTGCATCGCCAAAAGACGAATAGGCCCTAAACACCCCAAGGAATACGCATGGACACAGCAAGAACAAGATGCTGCGGGAAAGCTCTCCTGCTGGCCGCAATGCTCGGGATCGCACTGGCCGGGGGAGTCGCTCTGTCCGGGTGCGCCACCACGGGCAAGAGCGGGGGAGAGGCGCTGCGGCAGGCGGTGAACCCCGCGTGGTCGCTGAGACTTTCGCCTGCGCATTTGGTTGTGGCCGTTTCTCCGGTGCGACAGACGCTGCAAATTGCCGGAAGCATCGGTACGGTGCTCGGTGCGGGCATCACGGCCGTGCAGAACAGTGTCTACAGGGGGGAAATTGAGGATGCCCTGGGCGGCTATGACACTGCGGCGGTCATTGAGACCCGGGCGGCGGAGGCCATTGCTGCAGCGCTGGACGGCAAAGGACAGCGTGTGGCGCCCTTTGACAGGAATGTCGAGGGGATGAGCATCCGCGAAGCGACGCAGGCGCGCCACCGGCAGATCGCCAGGACCGGTCATGACGCTGTGCTTGACGTGGTCATAACCCACGGCATCTACGGTGTCAGCGGCGACTTGATTGTGCGGCTTCGCGCGGAACTCCACGCGGTGCCTTCGGGCAGGGTGTTGTGGAAAGACTCCATTTCCTTCCGCGGCGGTGAGGCGCTGGCGTTCCGGTCGCTGAAGGATCCGACGGGGCAACTCACGCCCAACATCCTGTCGCCGCGGCTCACCGCCAAGTCCGGTGCGGTCAGCCAGTGGACAGCGGACGACGGTATACACTTGAAGCGTGAGTTTGAAAGGGCTCTGACCGCCTCCCTGGCCGGCATGCAGATGGCGCTGGAAAAGCCGGACACCGTGGACGGCTTGTTCGCCCTGGGCGCTGACCTGATGTATCAGAAGAAATTTGCCGAGGCGCATGAGCGCCTTGAAAAGGCGCGGATACTCGCCCCCGAACGACAGGACATCGCCAACACCGAGGCGGTAAACTTGGGCCATAACGGACAAACGGATGATGCCATTGCCCTCTCCGAGAGGTTGCTCGCCGCAGACGGCAACAATGCCGCCGCGCATATGAACCTGGCCTGGTGGTATGCCGTCAAAAAGAACCAACCGGGACTTGCTCGTCCGCACTATGAGCAGGCCCGCAAACAGGGCATGGCACCGGTGAAGAAGCTCGAAAAGGTACTGGAGTCTTCCCGTTAACCCTGAGCCTATTTTCGCTGCAAGACGCTGGTCCGCAGTGACATTTTTTGTCACTTCTGCCGTTTGGGTTGCCTTTTCCCTCCTTGAAGCGCTGTGCGTTTCCCCGGTGTCCCTGTCAGGTTGCTTTCACATTACTGCGGCGCATCTAAAATCGGTCATATTTCCTCGCAGTAATCACATTATGCTCCGTTTATTGGCGGATATTTCGTTCCGCACTTTTCAAAAGTGGGACACGATCCTTTATACCATGTTTTAAATGTATATTAACTGACGGTTTCACCTGACCAAGAATGTGCCATAATGGGAATCTATTTTGGAGAAATCGCCCCACAATGACACAAATTGTCACGAAATATCGTTGATTGTCACGTGTTTTTATTGATTTTTCAAGTAAGTAAACTTTAAGTTGTGACTGCACAACGTCTTATGTCGGTGCCCCATAATGGCACAGAACTTGATAGTCCCAGATGAGACGAAAGAGATGCAGATGGTGAGATAGACTCGCAAAATATCGTCAAACACCTCTGCATCGGCCAGGGAGATACGTCTCGTGGGTGAGTCGTGCCGAATACGGGCAATGGTTCGGCACGCAGTTGGGCTTAGGGCCGATGACGGTTAGTAATAGCCGTTATCGGCCCCGATTCTTTGCGGGGAAGGGGAAATGACGGGGTAACTCAAACGTTGAACCGGAAGAGGAGAATGTCGCCGTCCTGCACGATGTACTCCTTGCCTTCCAGGCGCACCTTGCCCTTTTCCTTGGCCTTGTGCATGTTCCCGGCCTCGATGAAATCCTGATAGGCGACGGTTTCCGCCCGGATGAACCCGCGCTGAATGTCGGAATGGATGACGCCTGCGGCATCCACGGCCTTGGTGCCCTTGCGGATGGTCCATGCGCGCACTTCGGGTTCTCCCGCAGTGAGGAAGCTCATCAGGCCCAGCATGTCATAGGCGGCCTGAATAAAGCGGGTTCTTGACTCCTCGCCAAGCCCCAGTTCTTCCCGAAACGCGGCGCGCTCCTCCTCGGGCAGCTGGGTGACCTCCATCTCCATCTCGCCGCACAGATCGAAATGGAAGAGCCCCAGCGCCTCTGTCGTGGCGTTGATGCCTGCGGGGTCTTCGTTGCCGATGGCGTCGTCACCGTAGTTGCCGAGCACCATGAGCGGCTTCTGCGAGAGGAAGGTGTAACTGCGCAGCAGCCCGGCGTCGTGGGCGTCAAACTCCAGGGTGCGCAGCGGCGCGCCGCCTTCCAGTTGGGCCTTGCAGCGCTGCATCACCTCGTATTCACGGTCGTGCCGGTGCTCCTTGTCCAGACGCTCGATGCGGCGCTCGATGATGATGAGGTCGTCGAGCTGGAGTTCCTCTTCAAGCATGCGCACGTCGCGCACGGGATTGACGCTGTTCAGCGGATGGGTGAGGTTGTCGTTCTTGAAGGCGCGCACGACATGGACGAGCGCGTCGGCGTTCTTCAGCACATTCAGCGCGGCGCTGTCCAGCGCCTTGTCCTGATCGGCGGCCTCGTTGGGCGCGATGTCCAGGAACTCGATCTCGGCGTAGGTTTTCTTCTTGGGCTTGTGGATTTCCGCCAGGTGGTCAATGCGCGCATCGGGCACCTTGATGACGGCTATGTTTGCGTCACGGCTTCCGTAGGCGCCGACGGCCGCGTGGGCGCCTGTGAGGGCGTTGAACACGGTCGTCTTGCCGGACCGCGCCATGCCGATGATTCCTACCCGCATTGTACCCGCCTTTCTGCTGACGGCGCGCGTCTGGTCGCGCCGGGATTGTGTGTTATCCTACCGGAGAGGCTCTGGAGCCCCTGTAACAGCATACCGGGCGGCGGGCATGGAGGGCAAGCCGATGCTTGAAACGGTCAACCTGAAGGACAAACTGGGCAAGGACGCGTACCGTGCCGCGCAGGATGCGCTGGACGTGCAACTGGGCGAGGCGCAGCGGAGACTGCGCGCCGCAGGCGTGCCGGTGCTGGTGCTCTTTGAAGGGTGGGACGCGGCGGGAAAGGGTTCCATTGTCGGGAGGTTGGTGCAGCCGCTGGACCCCCGCGGCTTCAAAGTACACAACGCCACCGAACCCACCTTGCTGGAGCGCATGTATCCGCCCATGTGGCGGTTCTGGAAACTGCTGCCGCCCAAGGGCGCGCTCGCGGTGTTTAACCACAGTTGGTACCGCGAGGTGTGGAATGATCCGCTGGAGGCGGACCGCAGGATCAACCTGCCCCTGGCATATGAGCAGATTCGCGTGTTCGAGCGGCAGTTGGCCGATGACGGCATGGTGATAGTGAAATTCTTCGTGCATGTCAGCCGGGAGACCCAGGCCAAACGGTTCAAGGAGCTTCAGAAGGACCCAGCATTCTCCTGGAAAGTCGGGCCGACCCAGAAGAAGCGCAACAAACGCTATGACAAGTACCTGGCGCTGGCGGAAGACATGCTGCGCGAAACCTCGACGCCCTATGCGCCGTGGACCATGATTTCGGGAACGGACGAGCGCCTGCGCAGCGTGCGCGTGGCGGAGACACTGGCCGCCGCGTTTGACATGGCGCTGAACCGTCCCGCACCGCCGCCGGTAAAACTGCCGATGCTCCCGCCGCGCCGCAGCAGCCCGCTCGACCACGTTGATCTGGGTCTGTGCATTCCCCGCGACCAATACGAGAAGAAGCTGCCCAAACTGCAAGGCGAACTGCGGCGGCTGCAATATCTCTGCTACCGCAAGCGGCTGCCGGTGGTGCTGGCGTTTGAAGGCGCCGATGCGGCGGGGAAGGGGGGAGCCATACGGCGGCTGACCCGCGAACTGGACCCGCGCGGGTATGAGGTGGTCCCGGTCTCCGCGCCGGACGGCGTCGAAAAACTGCATCACCATCTGTGGCGTTTCTGGAATGCGCTGCCCAAGGCGGGCCATTTCACCGTGTTTGACCGCACCTGGTACGGCCGGGTGCTGGTCGAGCGGGTGGAGGGTTTTGCGCGGCCGGAAGAATGGCTGCGCGCCTACCGCGAGATAAACGAGTTTGAGTCGGACCTGGTGGCGCACGGCATGGTGGTCATCAAGTTCTGGCTGCAAATCTCCAAAGAGGAAGAACTGAAGCGCTTCAATGAACGGAAGAACACGCCGGAAAAGCGCTGGAAGATTACGGATGAGGACTGGCGCAACCGGGAGAAGTGGGACGAGTACCGGTTGGCCGTCTCGGCAATGATCGAGCAGACCTCCACCACGCACGCGCCGTGGACCATCGTCGAGGCCAATGACAAGTGCCATGCCCGCATCAAGGTGTTGAAGACGGCGGTGGACACCATACGTCGGGCATTGAAGAACACAGACCATGGATAGCGGGGGGACAAGACTGAGGGATGAAGAACCGCGACGCTGAAGCCGGCGAGACGCCGGCGCTCCCAGTATGCCGTTCAGTCGCTTTCTGCGTCTTCTTCCGGCGGAGGGGCAACCATTTCGTGTTGGCGGAGCCGGTTTATGTTCTCGCGGATGTGGTCGTTCAGATGGGTATTTACGGCAATCTTTGCGCCGTAGATCGCGTTCTCCACGCCGCGCGCGGTGGAGGAGCCGTGCAGAATAATCACCGTTCCGTTGATGCCGAGCAGGGGCGCGCCGTGGTATTCGTTGGGATCCACGCGCTGTTTGAGATCCCGCAGCGCCTTGCTTGCCAGCACGGCACCCAGTTTGTTCATGGAACTGCTCTCAAACTGCTCGCGGAGCATCTTGCCCATGAAAAAGGCGGCGGCTTCGCTGGTTTTCAGAAACAGGTTCCCGATGAAACCGTCGCAGACCACCACATCCGCCTTCCCCTCGTAGACGGCCTTGGGTTCGACGTTGCCGACAAAATTCATGTGCCTGGCGCTGCTGAGCGTCTGATGCACTTCCCGGGCGACCGCGCCGCCCTTCTGGCCCTCCTCGCCGATGTTGAGCAGGCCGACACGCGGGCTTTCCACGCCGAGCGCATACCGCGAGTAGGCGATGCCCATTTCCGCGAATTCGCAAAGCTGCCGCGTGGTGCAGTCCACATTGGCGCCCAGGTCAAGCATGACGACGCGGCCCCGGATGGTGGGAAGCGTCTGGCTGATGGCCGAACGCGCCACGCCCCGGATGGGGCCGAGCACGGTGCGCGCCGCAACCATGACCGCGCCGGTGTTCCCCGCGCTGACCACTGCGGCCGCCTCGCCCTCCTTGACCAGGCGCATGGCGACCAGCATGGAGGAGTTCTTCTTGTTGCGCACGGCCATGACGGGCTGTTCGTGCATGCCTATGCACTGCGTGGCGGGACGGATGGATATCGATCCGCGCCTCGGGTACCCCGCCAGCTTCTTGGACAGCAACGCCTCGTCGCCGACCAAAATGACGTGAATGTCGCTGTTGAGGCTGGCGTGGACGGCGCCCTCGATTTCGACATCGGGCGAATTGTCCGACCCCATGGCGTCAACGGCGATTTTCATGGCTTGTTCCAAGAAGGGGGGATCAGCCGTTCTTCGGCTTAATCACCAGGCGGCCCTTGTAGAAACCGGTCTTGAGGCAAACGCGGTGGGGCAGTTTGGGTTCGCCCGAATCGGGGCATTCGGTGACATTGGCCGCGGTCAGCGCATGATGGGAACGGCGCATGCCCTGCTTCGCGCTCCCGGTTCGTCTTTTGGGTACCGGCATGGGATCTACTCCTTCGGCCTCTTTGGCGCCAAGTCCGGAAACAGGCGGGCCAAATCGGCCAACCCGTTTGCGGGCGCTTCATCCACAGTTTCTCCGGAACCGCACGTACAGGGGGCTTCATTCCAATTCGCCCCGCACCTGGGGCACAGGCCCCGGCAGTCCGGTTTGCACACAAACTTAAGCGGCACATTCAGCACCACCTCCTCCCAAACGCAGGGGCCCAAATCAATGGTTCCGCCCTGCGGGGGGCGGCGGTCGGTCAGCACCGCATCCAACTCATCCGTATCGTCATCCAGCGTTTTCAGGAAATAGCCGCCACCCGGCCCTTCTTCGAAGAGCCAGCCGACCTCCAAATCCCAAGGAACGCACGCCTCTGCCAGGCAGCGGTCGCAGGGCCGCGCATACACGCCCTTCAGCCGTCCCTGAAAGAGGTACTCACTGTCGGCTGCCATCACAAACCCTTGCACATGAACCACTTCGAGGGGTACGCCCGGCGTGTCCGGTGGCTGCACCTCCGAAATCTTCACCATGATGTCAACCGGGAGACCGTCGTCCCCCACCGCCGCAACGGGTATAAGCAACTGATTCACGGCATTTTCCAGTTTCTGGCAGGCACACAGAACATATAGTGTAGCAAAAGTCCGGCCAACGATGCAATTCGCATGGGCGCGACACTTTACGGCGGCATAAGAAACGCGCGCCGCAAAGCGCGCGTTAAAGCAAGCGGGCCTGTAAGCCGGGTTCTGTCCGGGGGCACTGGGCCCCCTGAACGGTCATTCCTCTCGAACGCGCGTCACCGCGCGCCTCTAGCGTCCAACCCGGGACTGATGCGGGCCACATCATGGGTCCCCTATTTGGACTTGCTCCAGGTGGGGTTTGGCTAGCCGCCGTGTCACCACGACGCTGGTGCGCTCTTACCGCACCTTTTCACCATTGCCGGCGCAAGCGCCGGCTGTATATTTTCTGTGCCACTTTCCGTCGGGTTGCCCCGCCTTCGCGTTAGGAAGCACCCTGCCCTGTGGAGCCCGGACTTTCCTCGACGGGCCGAAACCCGCCGCGACCGTTCAGCCCGCTTGCGGCAGTAGTATACCTCATTGCCAGGCTGTCCACCACATCTGGCAATCAATTGCGTTTCGCTTTGTGGTCCTGCGGCCTGCTCCGGATAGTATTCGACATTGGATTGGGGAATTTCGTATTATCCATTCCCTTTTGGGTTTATCGTGTTGGCGCGTCCTTTGGGGCTGCGGCAGGAGGTGACTCGATGTGCAAGATTGAACGTGCGATTTTGAGCTGTCACGACAAGACGGGGTTGGTGGAGTTGGCGGGCCTACTGACGGAACTGGGCGTGGAGATTATCGGCACGTCCGGAACGCTGTCGGTGCTGCATGCGGCGGGCATTGCGGCACAGAGCATCGCAGACTTCACGGGCACTCCGGAACTGCTGAACGGGCGGGTCAAATCACTTCACCCGAAGGTGCATGCGGGGCTGCTCGGGGTGCGGGGTCTCAAGCTGCACGAGGAGCAGATCCAAGCCTACGACATGAAGTGGATAGACATGGTTGTGGTGAACCTGCAGCCGCTTTCGGAACTGATTGCGCGTCCGGGCATTTCGGCGGACGAGGTAATCGATCAGGTGGACATCGGCGGCGTGGCCATGCTGCGATCCGCCGCGAAGAACCACCGTTATGTGACGGCGGTGGTCAATCCGGCGCGCTATCCACTGGTGATGCACGAACTGCGCGCGCATGAGGGTTCTGTTTCCTACGCGACGCGTTTCCGCCTGGCGCAGGAGGCTTTCTGCGCAACGGCGGCATATGACAATGCGCTGTCAGAATACCTGATGCGCGTGGCACCGCCGAAGGATTAGCGGGAGGCACGAGGGCGTCTTCTTTTGAGTGCGGCGGCCATGCCGCGGCACTCTATGACGCCGGGGCGCGGCCCCGGCGAGGAAAAGCGGCGGCATGGCCGCCACGCTCAAAAGAGAAGACGGTGTGGTCCGCCACAACGGTGCCTGTTTTATATTTTCGGAGTTACAGGACATGAAAATACTCATTATTGGCAGCGGCGGACGTGAACATGCGCTTGCCTGGAAGATTGCCCAAAGTCCGCTGGTCGCCAAGGTTTACGGTGCACCGGGCAATCCCGGTATTGCCAGTCTGGACAAAGGCGCCTGCGTGCCGCTTGCTGTGGATGACTTTGCGGGCATCAAGGCGTTCGTCGAGGAGAAGGATATTGACCTGACGGTGGTGGGTCCGGAAGACCCGCTCACGAAAGGGCTGGTTGACTACATCGAAGAGGGCGGAGACCGGGCATTCGGTCCCTCTGCGGGGGCGGCGCAACTGGAAGGCAGCAAGGCCTTTGCGAAAGCGTTCATGGAACGCCATCACATACCCACCGCGGCAGGGGCGGAGGTTGGCGACGCCGGCGAGGCGGCGGC
>CALDSM010000870.1 GCA_937923585.1 uncultured bacterium | reverse complement strand
TGGGGAATCTTGCAGTATTTGGCGAGAAAGGCCACCAGCGAATTCTCGTCCAGCACCCCTTCATTGACCAGAATTTCGCCGATGAAGTCACCCGTTGTGCGCTGGATTTCCAAGGCACGCAGCATCTGCTCGCGCTTGACGTTGGCGTGCGCCAGAAGCAACTCGGGCAGATCTTGAATGGTTGCGGTATCGCTGGCTTCAGATGGGAGCGCCCATGTCGGACGGCGGGGCGGACCCGCTGGCGCTTTTTGAACCGGGGGCGGCACTTCTTCCTTCGGGCGCGGCTTGGTCGGCTCCGGTTTCTTTTTTCCCCAAAGCAAGTTTTCTTTTCTCCGAGTGTGTGGTCCGACCCACAGTTAGATTATAACGTCCTTGTCTTCTCTTGTCCATTTCGTTCCGTGTGCTGAATGTGACTGGGTCGGGTGGCCTTGCCAGTGCTATACTCTCGCTGTTCGCCGCAAAGTCCTTGTCGGATCACGTCGCGGCACCGAAGCCTGCGGGTCGCGGCCGGGCACGAGGGAACTGATAGATGCGTATTCTTGTAACGGGTGGCGGCGGTTATCTGGGCAGCATGGTTGCCGAAGCGCTACTGGAAAGGGGCCATAGCGTCCGGATCTTTGACCGCTTCTGCTATTTGCCCCAAGGGGCGACGGTCGAGGATATCTTTGGCTCTTTGGCGGCTGGCGGTTCGGGCACATTGGAACTGGTGAAGGGGGACATTCGTCGGCTGCAGGAGGCACCGGCCCTTCTTGACGGAATCGAGGCGGTCGTTCACCTGGCCAGCCTTTCCAACGATCCCTCCTGCGACCTTGACGAGGACCTGGCGTTTGACGTGAACACGGAGAGCACCCGCGAACTGGCCCGCCTGTCGGTGGAGCGGGGCATAACCCGGTTCATATTCTCCTCCACATGCGCGGTCTATGGGCGGGGGGTGTTCGAACTGCTTGATGAGGAGAGCCCCGCCAACCCGGTTTCCACGTTCGGCAGAAGCAAACTCGCGGCGGAACAGGCCGTGCTGCGTTTGGCTTCCCCGGAGTTTGAGCCGGTGGTGGCACGCGTGGCGACCCTGTTCGGGTGGTCGCGGCGCATGCGTTTTGACCTCGTTCTTAACCGGATGGTGGCCACCGCGGTGCGCGAGCGCCGCATTGTCGTGCGCGGGGGGGGCAATCAATGGCGGCCCTTTGTGCATGTGCGCGACGCCGCCGCCGCAATCGCGCTCCTGGCGGAGGCTCCAGCGCGTCTCGTGGCCGGAGAGACCTTCAATATCGGCTCGGACCTCCACAACACGCGCATCGGCGATCTCGCGGCGCGGGTGTCACAGCACATTCAGGGAACGGTCGTCGAAACGGTTCGGGAAGACGACGATCAGCGGGACTACCGTGTGCATTTTGGCAAACTCCGCCAAAGGCTGAATTTCATCTGCCAGTGGACCATGGACGAAGGCATTGAGGAAGTGGGTCAGGGTCTCATTTCAAACCCGGACCTGTCTCCCTTTGACGAGATTCACGTCAACGCAGCGAAGATGAAGTCGCTGCTGTCCATGCCGGTGGACGAGGGCGGCGAGCCCGTGGCTGCCCGGTTTATTCCGCTGGCCCGCCCCGCCATCGGGCAGGAGGAGGAGGAGGCTGTGTTGGATGCGCTGCGGAGCGGGTGGCTGACCTCGGGTCCGCAGGTGCAGGCCTTCGAGCGGCTTTTCGCGGACACCGTTGACGCCCGGAACGCGATCGGGGTGGTGTCCTGCACGGCGGCCCTGCACCTGTCGCTGGTGCAGCTCGGCGTGGGGGCGGGCGACGAGGTAGTCAGTCCGCCCATCACCTGGGCGTCAACGGGCAATACGGTTCTGAACATGGGTGCCAGAGTCCGCTTCGTGGATGTGGAGCCCGACACGCTCAACCTGAATCCGGAACTGCTGGAGGCGGCGATAAATGAACGGACAAGGGCCATTGTGCCCGTGCATATGTCGGGACATTCCTGCGACATGGACAGCATCAACGAAATTGCCCGGCGCCACGGCATTCCCGTGATAGAGGACGCGGCTCATGCGCTGGGCGCCGCCTACAAGGGCGTGCCTGTCGGCGCGGGAGAAGGGCACACCTGTTTCAGTTTCTACGCCATCAAGAACATTACGACCATGGAAGGCGGAATGATTACCGTTGGGAACGGGGAAGACGCGGCGCGGCTCAGGCTGCTGGCCGCCAACGGCATGACGGCCTCCGCGTGGGACCGGTACGGGCGCAGCGCCGTGCCCACGCCGGCGCAGGTGGTCACGCCGGGATTCAAGTACGCCCTGGGCAACGTAGCCGCTTCCATGGGCGTGGCGCAGTTGAAAAAGTTCGCAGGGTTCAAAGCGGCCCGAACCCGGCTGGCTGGCCTGTACCGGGCCGCGCTGTCGGACGTGGAGGAGATAACGCTTCCCGTCGAGCGGGTGTGGGCGGAGCATGCCTGGCACCTGTTCATTGTCCGGCTGAAACTGGACAAACTGACCCGTTCCCGCGACGAGATTGCCCAGGATTTGCGCAAAGAGAACATCGGTACGGGAGTCCACTTCTACGGGCTGCATCTTCACCCCTACTACCGCGAGACGCTCGGTATGCGCCCGGAGGACTTTCCGGAAGCGACGCGCGCCTCGGAAGATATTCTCTCCCTTCCCCTGCACCCGCAGATGAGCGACAAGAACCTCCAGGAAGTCGTCTTTGCCCTCAAGAAGGTCTTGGCGCACCGGAGGAAATAGCGGCAGCCCAGCCCCAGAAATTCACCGGCCAGGACGACAGGTGTATCAATGGACACTCGTCCCGACCGCAATCACCGGCATAAACCGGTTGCTTATGGAGTGTGTTCGATGGATGTTCCTGCAGTTCAAGATTTGCCGACCTCACCGCACTGTTTTGTCTGTGGTGAACAGAATGAGGCGGGGATGCACGCGCGTTTTCAGGTGGAGAATGGGATTGTCAAGATGACGTTGACCGCCGGAGAACAGCATTGCGGCTATCCCAGCGTGGTCCATGGCGGCGTGATCGCCGCCGCGCTCGATGAATGCATGGGTTGGGCGGCGGCCCGCTCCATCCAGCGCATGTGCGTCACCGGCGAGCTTACGGTCCGCTATCTGAAACCGGTTCCGCCGGTTGCCGGTTTCACCGTCTATGCCGAGGTGCTGCGTTCGAGCCGGCGCCTGGTGCATGCACGCGCCTGGCTCACCGGGCCGGACGGCGAACGCCACGCGCACGCGGAGGGCCGCTTCCTGCCGCTCAGCGCCGAGGAGACCATCCGCATTGATGAGGGCATGGTCTACCGCGGCGGGGAAGAGCGCGTGTTTGCGTCGCTCCATCACGCACGCGAGAAACCCGGGCAGAAATAGGCAGAGCTACTTCTCGTCCTGGTCCTTCGCGGTGATTTGCGCCATTTCCTCGGGCGTGAACTTGCTGCCGGCGACCGGTCCGGGCGCCCAGCAGCTTAGCGCCGGGCCGGGTTTGGGTTCGGCGAAGGGGATCACGAACTGTTCGCCCGCCGTGTCGTCCTTGCGGACGCAGCCCCCGGCGCGCGCGACGCCCTGCCGCGCCAGCTTCTCGCAGACCGCGATCAGCTTGTCGAAGGTGTAGGCCGTGTGGTCATATTCGATGTCCGTCTTCAGCGCGCTCTTGTACCGGTCCGGCAGTTTGTCGAAGCCGATGGTCGTGAACAGGACACCGCCGGCATTGGAGGGGTTGCAGTCCGAGTCCTGGCCGCAGCGCGTTGCGACGGTGATGGTCTTTTCCGGGTCGCCTTCGCCGTAGAGCAACCCCATCACAATGTACGCGCCGTTGATTTTGGCGTCAATGTTGAAATCGCCCTTCTCGCATGATGCCTTGCGGTAGTCGGGATTCTTCTGGTACTTCTCGTCAACGCGCTGCCAGGTCTTCTCCCAGCCGGCCGGGTCCTCCCGGTGCCAGCGCAGCACGTCGCTGATGCATTCGTGGTACTGGCTGTCGGCGGGGATGCAGCGGAGCCCGGCCTCGACGATTTTGACGGGGTCGGATTCGAAGAAGGCCTCGGCGTACATGCCCCCGATGAACTGCCCGCCATAGAGGCCGTCGCCGTAGTTCATCAGCCGGCCGAATTTCTCGCCCAGTTCCACGGCGAGCGTCGGCATGCCCGGCGCGATCAGTCCGCTGAAGTCCGCCTCAATCTGGTAGTCAATGTCATCGGCGTGCTGGTTGAACTGGGGGTGGCTGCTGTCCGGCGGCGCAATGCCCGCCCGCAGGTTCTTGCGTCCGAACTTGTTGGCGTGCCAGAGCGGATAGCCGCTGTTGGCGAAGTCAATGCCCGCCTGCCGCAGCGAGACATCCCATCCGTGCAGTTCCAGCGAGCGGACAAAGGTCATCTCCACGTAGATGTCGTCCTGTTGGAACTGGTTGATCAGGTCCGGCGTCCATTGGGGCATCTTCGCCGCGGGGATGATGCGGCCGTTGAAGTTGAACTCGGTCGGGCCGCCCCAGCCGACGCCGGCCATCTGGCCGATCCAGCCGCCCTTCATCTTGTCCAGGTACACGGACACGGGAAGGGTGCGCACGGGCGCGCCGGACGGGTCCGGACAATCGGCCCAGGCGGCGGCGGTGATGCAGCAGATCGCGAGGAGCAGGGGAAGCGTGCGTTTCATGGGATTGGGGTGTCCTTGTCACTTGCCTTGCAGTTTGACGACA
>CALDSM010000869.1 GCA_937923585.1 uncultured bacterium | reverse complement strand
TTGCAGCCGTACGGGCGGGGGTGGTGCTGTGCCTTCCCGCCGGCGCGGTCACGGTGAACGTGGTGGATTCGCAGGGCGCCGCACTGCCGGTCGGAGTCCGCTGGCTGGTGGAGGAGGACGCCACCTTCCAGGTGACGCCGGGCGTGCTGGACCCCGCGCCGCTGGCGGTGCGGTTCCACCGCAGTTACATGCCGGTGGTGTCCAAGGGCCGGTCGGCGGGAGGCTCTGCATCCATCAGCCTTCCACCGGACAAGCCCTACTTCATCTCCGTGCTTCCAGACGAGGGCTACTCGAATTCCGGAGCCAAGATCGAGCCGGGCCAGACGGAGGCGACGGTGAAGCTGAGTTCGCTGCCGCTGCCCCCGGCGCAGGTGACGGTCTTCGTGTTCGAGGACAGCAATCCGATAAACGGCCAGCCCGATCTGCCTGCCGAGCCGGGTCTGGAAGGATTCAAGGTGGTGCTGTATGAGGCGGGCGGCACTTACGGCGCCTCGGGCGGCCAGGTGATGCAGGACATCTTCGGCAATCCGCTCGGCACGACCTACGACACGGACGGCAACGTGGTGATGATGGGCGACGGTGTCTTCTCGACCGACGCCAACGGCGAGGTGAACATCAAGAACCTGGGCGAGGGCAAGTACACCGTCCAGTGCGTGCCGCCCGCGGGCGAGCATTGGATACAAACTTCGACCATCGAGGGCACCAAGGGCAACGACGCCTGGGTGAAGCCCAACGAGCCCAGTCACTTTGTCGAATTTGGCCCCCCGGGACCGCATGTGTTCCTCGGTTTTGTCAAGGCGATGAACGACACCTCTGTGCTGAGCGGGGGCAAGACCATTACGGGACAGGTTGTGAATCTGCACAACTCCCGGCCCCCGCTGTACACCTTCCATGACGGGGAGCCCGTTCCGGACGCCTGGGTCGGCCTTAACGACCTGAGTGTGGGCGGCGGCAGGGGCGTTTATGCCCAGCCCTGCGCCGCAGACGCCACCTTCGCGATTCCCAACGTGCCGCCCGGTTCCTACCAGTTGGTGATTTGGGACGACCCTCTTGATGTCATCTTTGCCTCCAAGACGGTGACCGTCACGGATGCGGGCGATGTGGACTTGGGCAAGATTCCGGTGTTCAACTGGTTTGCCCGTGTACAAAACAACGTCTTTTCAGATGTCAATGAGAACGGATTCCGGGACCCGGGCGAGCAGGGGATATCCGACATCGTCTGCAACCTTCGTTTCCGCGACGGGTCCATTTATCAGTCCTCGGCCACCGACCCGGAAGGGTTCGTCGAATTCCACGAGACATTCCCCTTCTTCAATTGGCTTATTGCGGAAGTGGACTATGCCCGGTTCAAGCCGACCGGCGTGACCGTGATCGTGGATAACGGCGGCCCGGTGCTTCCCGACCAGGGCTGGGACTATCCTTCACGGAACGTACTCACGCCGCAGCCCCAGTTTGAGACGGACGGCGTGACGCCACTAATCAACCCCAACACGGGCAACAACCTGTCCCGAACGGACACGGGCCAGGCCTTTCTTCTGGAAGGCATCCAGGCCTTCCTGGGCCAGACCAACGTGCTCGAATGGGGCAAATCCACCTATGACAGGGTGGATACGGACAACCCGCCCGAGGGCAACTTCCCCGGTCCCGAGGACGTGGATCTCAACGGGAATGGGTGGTTTGACACAAGCAACGGCGGCGTTTCCGGTATCGTACATTACGCCACCACGCGCGCCGAGAACGACCCCCGGTACTGTGCGGCTGAAAACTGGGAGCCCGGCATTCCGCGGGTCCAGGTAAACCTTTACGCCGACGCCGACCGTGACACCAACATTGACGACCTGAACCAGGACAGCCAGGTGACGCTGGCCGACGTGGACAATTACCCCTTCGACTGGACGGAACCGGCCGAAGGCCAACCGTCCCAGAAGGGCGCCGAGGACATTGACCGCAACGGGAACGGCGCGTTTGACCTCGGCGACGCGATGAACTACACGCGCACCGACAGCTGGGACGACCTTCAGCCGTCAGGCTGCCAGGGACCGCCGTTCGTCCTGCACGGCCAGCCGACAGACTGCTATGACGGCCTGCGCAACTTCAACCAGGTGCGCCCCGGAGTCTATGACGGCGGTTACATTTTCATGTCCCCGACGCCGGACTCGTCCAAGAGCCTTCCCGAGGGCACCTACATCGTCGAGGCGGTCCCGCCTCCGGGATATGAGATCCAGAAGGAAGAGGACAAGAACGTGGTGTTCGGCGACACCTACACGCAGGCAGGCGCCAAGTCCGGCACGCTTGAACTGTATCCCCCGTGCGTGGGTGACCTGCGGCAGGTTCCGGCCGAACTGAGCCTGTTTCCCGGCGAGCCCTGCCCGGCTGCCGGACAGATGCGTCGCCTGCCCGACAGGAAGCAGGTGTACGTGACGAACGGCCAGAACGTTCCGTGCGATTTCCACATGTTCACAGAGGTGCCGGTTGCCGGACACATCGTGGGCATCATCCTGGATGACCTTGCGAACGAGTTTGACCAGAACTCGCCGATGTTCGGCGAGAAGTACGCGCCGCCCTGGCTTCCGGTTTCAATTCGCGACTGGGAAGGCAACGAGGTCAACAGGGTGTACGCCGACGAATACGGCGCGTACAACGCGCTGGTGCCCTCGACCTATACGAGATCAACCCACCGTTCCCCTCGGGCGTTGCGCCGAAGATGATGACGGTGGTGCTGAACTCGCCGGGGCCAATTCTGGACAAGGATCCGGCCTCCCCGACCTACGGCGAGTACATCACGGACCCGCACTTCAACCGGCAGTACAGCCAGTTCTCGTACACCTTCCAGTATGATCCGGGCAAGACAACCTATCTGGACACGCCGGTGCTGCCGGTGTCCGCGTTTACCGGTGCGAACCAGAGCGTGCTTGACTGCGAGTTCCCCGACAAGACGC
The DNA here is from genome assembly GCA_937923585.1 of uncultured bacterium. GTDB lineage: Bacteria > Hydrogenedentota > Hydrogenedentia > Hydrogenedentales > CAITNO01 > CAITNO01. The sequence goes on along the minus strand of CALDSM010000869.1, from coordinate 4,072 downwards.
CGGTCATCTGGTCCGTGGAGAACGGCCCCTACGTGCCGGCGCCGGGCCGGGACATCGTGGTGATTTCCGCCGGAACGGTGGAGGTGAACAATCCCCTGTATGACGGCCCAGGCGGCACCCAGCCCAAGACCGTGCAGCGCGACTACAGTTTCGGCGACCGGCGGGGCAAGATCACGGTGAGCGGCGTGCAGCTTCGGAACGTGGTATGGACGCGGGATTCCATCAAGGGCACGCTTCCCTTCTCGGCCAAGACCGGACAGATCGTGGTGACCCGCGCCGACAACGCGCGGTCCACGCCGGTCGGCGTGACTCTGACCATCGGGCCAATTGCGCCGCGCTCGGTGCGCCAGGTGCAACCGTCGTCGGTTCCCGGGGCCACGCCGATCCAGGACGCGATAGACCTGGCCAATCCGGGCGACCTGATTCTTGTGGCGCCCGGCCAGTATGACGAACTGGTCGTCATGTGGAAGCCGGTCCAGTTGCAGGGCTGGGGAATGCTTTCCACCACGATCAACGCGGTGAAGGTTCCCTCGGAGAAGCTTCAGGCATGGCGCGCCAAGGTGGAGTCGCTGGTGATGCAGGGGGCGGTGGATCTGCTCCCCGGCCAGACCATTGACTTTGTCGGCACGAACGGCGAGCCGACCACGCTGTTCAGCGAGGAGGGCCCCGGAATCCTGGTGCTTGCGCGGAACATGCCGCAGTCCGGGGGCGGATTTGGCCAGAACCCGAATGCCCGCATTGACGGCCTGACAATTACCGGGGCCGATCACGGCGGCGGCATCATGGTGAACGGCTACGCCCATTACCTGGAAATCAGCAACAACCTGATCACCGGGAACCAGGGCTTCTACGGCGGCGGCATTCGCATAGGGCACCCCTTCGAGACCTGGGAAGGCCCGAACGGCGTCGAATACTGGAACGGGCACAACGACCACATCAAGATTCACCACAACCACATTGCGGAGAACGGCGGCCTCGGCGGCGCGGGCGGCGGCGTCTCGCTGTGCACCGGCACCGACTACTATGAGGTCACGGACAACATCATCTGCGGCAACTTCAATGTGGGCAGCGGCGGCGGCATCGGCCACCTGGGCAAGAGCCTGAACGGGCTGATCGCGCGCAACCTGATCATCTTCAACCAGTGCTTTGACCAGGGCACCAACCCGACGGGCGGCGGCATCTACATCAGCGGCGGCGCATCGCCCGGCGGCACCGGACTGACCCCGGGATCGGGTTCGGTCGTCATTGACGGAAACACCATCCAGGGCAACCAGGCCGGCGCGGGGGACGGCGGCGGCATCAGCGCCCAGTTCATCAACGGGCAGGACGTGGTGGATGCGGCCGGCAATGCGCGGTACTGGAACACACTGACCATTGTCAACAACGTCATCGCCAACAACATGACGGGGTTGGCGGGCGGCGGCATCGCGCTTCAGGATGCGGCCAAGACCATCATCGTCCACAATACGATAACAAAGAACGACAGCACGGCGACGGCGGGACTTGCCTTCCAGGAGGGCAGTCCAAACGTTTCGCAGAAGCAGCCGGCCGGCATTGTGTCCCGCTCGCACAGCGCGGCGCTGACGGAGGCCATCGGAAGTTCGCCGCCGCTGTCCGTCTACGCCGGGTTCTCCAACCCGACGCTGGTGAACAATATCATCTGGAAGAACCGGTCCTTCTACTTCCAGGTGAATTCCGGCGCCACGCCGCCCTTCAGCCTCCTGCCGCTGCCGAACCAGCCGTACTTCTGGGATCTGGGGGTGCTGGGCACGGCGCAGCCGGCCAAAATGAGTCCGGAGTACTGCAACCTGACGAGCCGGGCCGGATACGAATCCCTCCAGGGGAACGGCACCCGGGACCCGCTGTTCGTGGCGCAATACTACAACGGCAGCCCCAACCAGACGATTCAGGAGGTGGAATTCACCACGGCGATCCAGGTGCAGCCGGCCTTTGACGAGGGCGGCAACTATATAGACGTGCATTTCAGCCCCCTGACCCGGCATAACCCGGTTTCAGGGCGGTTGCTGGGCGACTATCACCTCAAGCCCGAGTCGCCGGTGCGCGGCCTTGGCGCGCGGGGCATTGTCACCACCGTTTCCCAGTTGGCCAAGGACATTGACGGGGATGCGCGCAGCAACCAGCGCGCAACGGACATGGGCGCGGATCAGGCCAGCACAACCGGCACCGGTTTCGGCAACCTGACTTCGGTCCTGTCGAACCTGTTCCAGGGCATCCTCGACTTCTTCAACAACCTCATCAGCGCGGTGGTGTCGTTCTGGAACAACCTGTGGAACCCGCCTGGACCGCCGACACCCATCCCGAACCAGCCGCCGGCGCCCAGTGCCGCGGCAATCACCACGGTCATGGACAAGGCAGGCGTGAACCGGGTGCTCCCGCTGGACCCGAACTTCGCGGACACGTTCACCTACACGCTGACCACGGTGCCCGTGAATGGCACCGTGGTGCTGGCGCCCACCGGGGTGGTGACCTACAGGCCCAATCCCGGGTTCATGGGCACCGACAGCCTGGTGGTGACCGTTACGGACCAGGGCGGACTGAGCGCGGCGGCCACGGTGGCGATCACGGTGACGGACATGGCGGGCATGCCGCCGACCACCATCAAGCTGCAATGCCCGCCGGACACGGACGGCATTGACACGGACGGCGACGGCATAGTGGACAACGACAACGTCTGCCTGCATCTCGGCGCCGGAGACGGCTTCGTGAAGATGGCGGACGGCAAGGTCATCTACTGCTTCGGGTTCAGCGACCTGACGAATGTGGCCCCCGAGAACACCATGATGGAGGGCATGTTGGGGGCCGAGTTCCCGGCGCCCACCATTGCGGTGAAAGAGGGGCAGAAGCTGTACCTGAACCTGACCAATGTCGGCATGGCGATGCGGCCCGACCTGTTTGACCCGCACACGGTGCATTTCCACGGGTTCCCGCAGGCTGCGCCGGTCTTCGACGGCAATCCGGAGGCCTCGTTCGGCACGAACATGGGTGCCACCTTCACCTACTTCTACGACCTGGTGGAGCCGGGCACCTACATGTACCATTGCCACCAGGAGGCCACCGAGCACATGCAGATGGGCATGCTGGGCAACCTGTTCGTCACGCCGAAACAGAACGGCACGGCGTACACCTGGCAGGGCCGCACCTACACCAAGTTCGCCTACAACGACGGTGACGGCTCGACCGGGTACGATGTGGAGTACCCGATTCAGCTCGGCTCCTTCGACCCGAGCTTCCATGACCTTCATCTTGAAGTTCAGCCGCTTCCCATGGCGCTGATGACGGACAAGTATCCGATGCTGAACGGGCGCGGCTATCCCGACACGGTGAATCCGGCCGTCCTGGCCCCGCCCGACGAGAACGGCAACAAGCCGTCGCAGAAGATAAGCAGCCTTGTCACGGCGACGCGCGGGCAGCGCATCCTGCTGCGCCTATCGGACCTGAACGTGACGCGGTTCTACACCCTCTCCTCGCCGGGCATTCCGATGAAGGTGGTGGGCGTGAACGCGCGGCTGCTGCGGAGCAGCACGGGCGCGAACATGTACTACGACACCAACTCGGTGACGCTGGGCGGCGGCGAGGCGGTGGACGTGATTCTGGACACCGCCAACACGGCGCCGGGCACCTATGTGCTCTACACCACCAACCTGAACTACCTCAGCAACAACGAGCAGGATTTCGGCGGCATGATGACCGAAATCGTGATTCAATGAGAGAGAGGAGCCGAGCGATGAATCTCAAGCAAATGACTCTTCTGGCGGGCGCCGTGGCGGCGGTCCTGTGCGCGTTCAGCGCGCAGGCGGCCATACAGGGCATCACCGGACCAACCTTTGACCTTACCGCAAAGTCGGGGTACATCAGCACCCCGGAAGGCGGCAGACTTTATATCCTGGGCTACGCGAACGGCGGAGGCACGGTGCAGTATCCCGGTCCCACCCTGATTGTGAACCAGGGGCAGACCGTGACCGTGAATCTGACCAACGCGCTGGACACGCCCGTCTCGATGGTCTTTCCAGGGCAGGGCAGCGTGACGGCGCAGGCCGTGTCCGGGGCCACC
>CALDSM010000868.1 GCA_937923585.1 uncultured bacterium | reverse complement strand
AGCCACGCCTCATAGTCCTCCACGGGTTTGCCGAAGAAGCCGCAGATGGTGCCGTGGTCCGGCACGGGCAGCCCGTGCGCGGCAAAGGTCCGCTGCACGGCGGGCACGGTCACGCGCCCGGTTTCGAGCAGCGTGCCGTCAATGTCGAAAATGATCAGCGCGGGCATGATGACTTCCATTAACAGTCGAAGAAGAACTGCACATCCCCCTCAATCCCCCTTCAAAGGGGGACTCGCCGGAAACTGGAAATACCCGGACGGTCACTCTCTTAAGTCCCCCTTTGAAGGGGGATTGAGGGGGATGTGGATTTCAGCATGACAGCCGGGGCGGCTGTCCCACATATTCAAACGTCATCGTCATTGCGAGAAGGGCAAAGCCCGACGAAGCAATCTCTTGAATCCATCACCCGAAACACGGGCGATAGCGGGCACGAGATTGCTTCGCTTCGCTCGCAATGACTGGAAAACTCAGGCGCTCTTGGCGGCCTTGTACGCGTCCATCAGTTTGGTGAACTTTTCGAACAGGTAGCGGCTGTCATGCGGGCCGGGCGACGCCTCGGGATGGTACTGCACGCTAAAGATGGGCAGCGTCCGGTGCGTCATGCCCGAGCAGGTCTGGTCGTTCAGATGCAGATGGGAGAAATCCACCTCGTCCGCATTGAGCGACTTGGGGTCCACGGCAAATCCGTGGTTCTGCGCCGTGATTTCGACCCGGCCCGTGTTCTGGTTGAGCACAGGCTGGTTGCCGCCGCGGTGGCCGAACTTGAGCTTGTAGGTGTTGCCGCCGAGTGCATGGCCCAGAATCTGGTGGCCCAGGCAGATGCCGAAGATCGGGACGCGCTGATCGATCAGCGCGCGCACGGTCGGGTACACGTAGGGCAGCGCCGCCGGGTCGCCGGGACCGTTGGACAGAAACACGCCGTCAGGGTTTTCCGCCAGCACCTCGTCCGGCCCCGCCGTGGCGGGGAGCACCTTCACGGCGCAGCCGTGCGCGGCCAGCAGCCGCAGGATGTTGTGCTTGATGCCGTAGTCCATGGCGACGACGCGGTATTTCGCCCCGGCCGGCGCGGGCCATTCGTAGGCCTCCTTGACGGCCACTTCCTTCACAAAGTCGCTGCCCGCCATGTCGGCGCTGCTCCGGGCCTTGTTCAGGAGCGATTCATGGTCGAAATCCACCGTGCTGATGACGGCCTTCTGGGCGCCCTTGGTGCGCAGCAGCCGCGTGATCTGGCGTGTGTCCACGCCGTCAATGGCGACAACGTTGTGCGTGCGCAGGTACTCGGGCAGCGTCATGGTGGCGCGCCAGTTGCTCGGCTCGAAGCAGCACTCGCGCATCACAAATCCCCAAACATAGGGATGGTTCGACTCAACATCGTCCGCGTTGCAGCCGTAATTGCCGATGTGCGGATAGGTCATCGTCACGATCTGCCCGGCATACGACGGGTCCGTCAGGATTTCCTGGTAGCCGGTCATGCTCGTGTTGAACACCAGTTCGCCGGTGGACTCGCCGTCGGCGCCGACCGCACGTCCCTCGAACACACTCCCGTCTGCTATGGCAAGAATCGCTTTTTTCACGGTGCTTTGCGTCCCTTGTGGCTGGATTGGGGTTGTCGGATTATAGCACAGGCGGAAGGCGGTTTTCCGGTCGGTGCTTTCCGTCTATTCCAGCACAAAGCTGGCGGGCGCATAAGCGCGCAGCGGCAGGCTGAACCTGCTGTCGCTGATGGATATCGCCGCCTGTCCGGCCAAATCCTCTCCGCGCAGGTTGACCGGCCGCGCCTGTTTTGCCGCCATTCCGGAGGGGAGCGTCACGGTCAGGTCGCCGGTTACGCCGCCCTGTTCCCACACGCGCAGGAGAATGCCCGCGCCGTCGGGGTTGGGGCCGAAGGCCGTGACGGCCACGCCCTTGCGTGAGAGCGTGACGCCCGCCTGCGCGGGCGGCAACTTGCCGGGACGCGCGGTGGTGCGGGCGGCGGCGAGCGGGACGCGGGCTTCCATGGCGGGCGAGTAAAGGGCCAACTCGGAATCGAATTTGTCGAAGGCCCAGATGCGCACGCGCGAGGTCATGCGGTGGCCGTCGCCGATCCAGGCCGCGAAATTGGTCCGCCAGTGGTTGTTGTAGAGATTGACGTAGACGTACGGGTGCTCGGGCGTGTAATGCTTGTCGAACTTGTATTCGCCCGGCTCGCCCAGGCTCACCATGGGCGAGTCCTGCGGGCACACCGCCACGCCCGCGCCGGTGTCGCCGTCGTACACGGCCACGCCGGTGTTGACCCAGGACCAGTGGTAGTTGGCATAGTCGAGCGTCATGTCCGCCACCGGATCAAGGTCCGCGCCCAGACGCCCCAGCCGGAACTTCGGGTGGTCGCACCGGAAGGGCAGGCAGATCCAGCCGGCTTCGGGCCAGGTGTCGGGCTGCTTCTGCCAGCCCACTTCAAGGTCCGCCGCGGGCATCGCGCCGGACAGCGTAAGCCGTATGGAGACCTGCTGCGGCGGACCGGGTCCGGCAATCTCACCGGTCATGACGGCGGTCACGTCAATGGGCGACACCTTCATGTCGAGTGTCATATTCTCGGCGTGCGCGGCGACGTGGGCGCTGTCCTCGGGCATGTTGTAGGCGGAGAACATCTGCTTGTGCGCCTCGTACTGCGGGTAGAGGGACTTCTCGGTCCACGCGACCAGGTCCTTGCGGCCGAAGCGCTCATAGAGGTACTGGCCGAAACCCTGCGGCGCGCCGGGGTCCACCAGTTCGCGGCCGCTGCGCTTGTCAATCAGGCTCGCGATACAACCGCGCTTTGCGTCGAGGGTTGCCTTGAAGAAGGGGCTCTCGATGACACCGCCCGCGGCGTCCGCGGAAAGCGCGGGGGGTTCTGCCTCCTCCTCCGAAACCGCATAGGTGCGGTAGCCCATCGGCGGCACGTCCCTGGCCGTGAAGCGGATCACGCGGTAGGGCGTTTCCGTGCCCGGCCCCTCGTGCGCCATGGGGATCAGCGGCCCGCCGTCCACCGGCTTGAGCGACTTGCCCGTGGGCAGATGAAAAACGTTCAGCGTGACCTCGCCGTCGCGCGGCCACGCCAGCGGGTTGTAGACCACGATGCGCGGCCCTTCCACGCCGACGTTGTCCGCCAGCGTGCGCAGCGCGTCCTGATAGGGTTCCTCCACCAGCCGCGCCGCCTCTTTGGTGCGGCCCGCCTTCTCCCGCCACGACGCCTCCATGGTCTTGAACTGCGGCGGCAGGCCCTGCTTCCACAACTTCTCCCATGCGTCGCCATAGGGTGTGGTGATGTAGTGCTGGTTGGCCAGGCCGAAGGTGTGCTCGCTGAACAGCAGGCTTTGGGTGTACGCCTCGCCGATGGTGCCGCCCAGCGGCGCCCGGTGTATGCCCCAGCACTTTTCCAGCGCGGTCAACTGGTCCAGCGCGCCGATTTGGGGCCGGCTGTTGTGCGCGGTCTTGCAGGCCTCGGGCATGCTCATCACCCCGTAAATCCACGGGTCCGGAATGTCGGTGCGCACGACGGGAAGGGCGCTCAGGTCTTCCTTGAGAACGAGTTCGGCGAAGTCGTCCAGTTTGCCCACCCGCGCCTTGATGCCGCGCTCCTGGTAGAACGCAATGTCCTTCTTCACCGTTTCCGGGTCCGGCGGACCCTGGTTGTCGCCGGTCATGCTGATTTGAATCCAGCTCTTGTAAGGCCAGTCGTCCGGTGGCAGGGGGTCGCTGCCGTAGCCGTTGTTGTACAGCGTCAGCAGGCGCGAGCCGTCCGGTCCCTCCCACCAGAACATCAGCGGAAGGTTAAAGCTCCGGTTCACCAGCGGCCCGCCCATGTGGTAAAACTTGATGCCCGCATGGGCAAACAACGTGGGGAAGATCCACGATTGTCCGGGCACGTCGGACATCTTCGCGCCGGTGGACAGCGGCAGTCCGTATTGACGGCAAAGGGCGGAGGATATGCCCAGCCCGCGCACCAGGTCCTCCGGCTCCGCCGTCTCGGTGTGCGTGGTAAAGGGGTATGCATGCACCGCAAGGTTGCCGTCGCGCAGCGCCTGCTCCAGTTTCTCCCGCCGCTCCGGCGTCTGCCCCTCCCACAGGATTTGCCGCATCGGCCAGCCCGACAGCGTCCACACGAACTGCTGGTCCTTGGGTTGCTTGCTGTTCACCGCAATCGCGTCCAGCACGCGGTCCGCCATTTCGGTGCGGTATTCATGGATGACATCGCGGGCCAGGGTGGTGTAGCCGATGTCGAAGTGCGTCTTGTAGACGATGATGACCTGCTCGGGCCCGGCGGGGGCCGCTGAGGTCTTCAAACAAGCCAGCAGGAGGGTGCAGCAGAGGGCAAGGGACCGGCGCGCAGCGTTCATGGTGACCACCCGGGCTTTGGGACACGGCGTTTGGCCGCCGACGGAATGGGGCGGCGCCGAAAGTCTAGCGGATTCGCGCCGGAAAGGCCAGTTTGACCGCGCGGCCGACCCCGGCACCGGGCATCGCCGCCCACCGGCGGAGCCGGACGGGTTGCATCGTGCCTGCGGCGGGGGAAACCCGCCGTTCATCAACGCGAAGTTCCCCCTTCGCCGCTGTCCTGGCAGTTCAAAAGCCGGGAAAGAGCGATTTTCCTAAAGAAAAGGCCATTCTTCACGGGAACCTCACGGCAAACCCGGTCCATTCCATGCAGAATGTGATGCAATTTCAACTAGAATCAGTAGATATTTAACTGGACTTTACTCAATTTCAATTAAATAGAAAGAAGATTCAAGTAAATATGCTTGGCATTCAGTGTAATCTTTTCGCTTTTCAATTAAAATGTATGAATATTGGATTAAATTTCAATCGAATTTAGTGTGATATGGTCGAACTTCATTTTACAATAGGCCTGTTTTGCTGCAGAACAGCGCATATTCGCAGTGAAGAAGGGCCAAACCGGGGAGAAGCGCTTCAGGGGGCGGCGAGTTTGATGTAGTCGTGGTAGACGGCGGAGTAGTTGTCGGCGCCGTCGCGGAACTGCACGCGGACAGTGTGGTAACCGTTGGGGCCGGGCAGCGTGTGGGGGCGCGGCGTGATCTGCGGCTCCCACGCGGACCAGTGGGCGCCGTCGTCGCTGAAGCGCATGCGCACCACGCCGGCCCCGGTGCCGTCAGCCCAGGTCAGCCCCAGCGATACGGACGAACTGGTGGTGGTCAGTGCGCCGCTGTTGATGATGACGGTGCCCGTGGGCGGCGCGGTGTCGAGGCGGATGTAGTCGCTGAAGACGGCGGAGATGTTGCCCGACCCGTCGCGGTACTGCACGCGGACCGTCTTGTGCCCGTCGCCGGAGGGCAGCGTGTATGCACGGGTGGCGGCCAGGGACTCCCACAGCGTCCAGATCGGAAGAGCGTCGTGTAGGGAAAGAGTGTAGATCTCGGTGG
>CALDSM010000867.1 GCA_937923585.1 uncultured bacterium | reverse complement strand
TACTGTGGATGGCTCACGAGCCCGGGATGGTTGACGCGCAGAATTTTGGGGTGGTCCTCCAGCCACTGCGCAATCTGGAGCGCGTTGCTGTGGTGCGCTTCCATGCGCAGTGCCAGCGTCTTAAGCTCGCGCAGGACCAGGAAGCAGTCGAACGGCCCCTGGCAGGTACCCATGGCATTCTGCAGAACGGCCAGGCGCTCGGCGAGAACCGGGTCTTTTACCACCAAGGCCCCGCCAACGACGTCGGAATGGCCGTTGATGTACTTCGTGGTGGAGTGCAGTACGATGTCTATGCCCAGCGCCAGCGGGTTCTGAAAGTAGGGCGAGAGGAAGGTGTTGTCACAGACCGTCACCGCGCCGCTACCGCGCACCGCCTCTGCTATGGATTGCAGATCGAGCAGGTTCATGACGGGATTGGTCGGCGTCTCGGTCCAGACCATGCGCGTGTTGGGCCGCAGCGCGGCCTTTAGCGCGTCCAGATCGCGCATGTCCACGAACTCCACCGCGACACCGTGTTTGGCGGTCACAGCCGTGGTGATGCGGTAGGTGCCGCCGTACAGGTCGTTGTGTACCAGCAGGTGGTCGCCCGCTTCGAGCAGCGCGAGCACGGTGGCTTCGGCCGCCATGCCCGTCCCGAAGGCAAATCCCCGCGTGCCGCCCTCCATCACCGCCAGACAGTCCTCCAACGCCTTGCGCGTGGGGTTGCCCGAACGCGAATAGTCAAACGGCCCCGGCTCGCCAACCCCGCGAAAGGCAAAGGTGGAAACCTGGTATATCGGGGGCATCACCGCCCCGTAGGCGGGATCGGGCCCGTGGCCGCCATGAATAAGTGCCGTTTCAAAGCGCATGTCAAATCTCCTGAATATCCATCGTTAAACTCGGGTTAGAGGCCAGTATCGTATACGGAAAATGGTCCTGTTTCAATGCTTACGTATTAATCCCGGACTCCGCCTGAACGCTGGCTCTTTGTCCTACTGTCTATCACCTTCTTGACTTGTTTCGGGAAAGTTGATCATGTGTCCTCTGTAAATCATTGTGCGCAAATAACATAGAAGCCAAATTACTCTTTGTGTTCTTGTGCGTTGTGGTCAGATTTCCTCTTGCTTTAACCGCATAGAACGCAAAGATCGCAGAGATTTGCCAGACGAAATCCATACGTTGCGCCCGTGTTCTTTTCCGCGTATTTCCGTGAATTCCGTGGTTACAGGCCTTCAGATTCCTTTTTGGCTCCGGCTCCGCCACTCTAGGAATCACCCGGCTTTGTGAGGCCCCCGTTTCACGTTTCGGATGAAGTCTCCCTGATCTCCATGGTCTGGGGCTCGCCTACACTCGTGGCCTGTTTAAACCGGACCGTGCCTTCCGGACCTGCGGTGGCCGTGCCGGAGGCGACGCCGTTGACGAACAGCCCGTATGCCTTTCCGGGATTCAGGCCGCTGACGAGATAAGTCAGTTCCACCGATTTCGCCGCGGGTGCAACCGTCCACTTTCGCGTCTCCGACCACGCCTCCACGCGAAGCTCCACCGGCACCGACTCGGGGCGCACGACGGCAAGCGCGCGAGCCTTGTCTTCCCCTCGGAAGTATTCCACGGCGTCGGCCATGACATTCACAGAAAAGGGCGTTTTTGCCGTCAGGGAGAACCGTTCCGCGCCGACCGTGGTGTGCTCCATGTCCAGCGCGACCTGGTAGGCCTTGCCGCGCAGCAGGTAGTTCAACTTCGTCCCCGCAAGGTCAGGGGTGAGGTGCGGGTCGAGATGGAGCCGGTTGTGCTTCGGCTGGATGCCGTAGATGTCGCGGTACAGGCCCGTCACCGGTTGCAGGTTGTTGGCGAGGATGTCGCTGCCCTCGCCCTGCTGGCTCTTGCGCAGGTAACGCTGGAACGCCAGCCCGTCGCGATTGTACTGGTCCAACACTTTCTTGAGGTACTTCACGCCAATCTCGGGCTTGTATCCGGCATAGGCGCGCATGCCGATTTCACCCCAGGCAAGGAACAGGTCGCCGTTTTCGTAATTGGGGAAGGGCCAGTTGACCTTGTAGGCCTCGTCGGGCTGGTAGGAGTACACGCAGAGCGGCCAGAAGAACAGGTTCTCCTCCTGCATGGCCGCTTCGAGTTTGTCGAGAATGGACGCGCGACGTGCCGGGTCGTCGCACAGGCCGAAGGCCACGGCCATCAGGTTGACGGGCGTCACGAAATTGTCGCCGTGTACCGACCCGTCCTTGTCGCGCCAGTAAATGTACCACCCCTTGTCCGGATTCCACAGGCCGCCTTCGGCGACAGGCTTGTTGAATGCCTCCTTGATGCGGCCCGCCGCCGCGCGGTATCGCTCCACCGCAGCCGCATCGCCCAGCACTTCCTCGACATCCGCCCACAACAGTAATGCGTTGTACATCTCGGCGTTGATGAAACCATTGTCAAACGCCGCCCAGACCACATCAATCCAGTCCGAGCCCTTCGCTTCGGTGTGGGAATCGGTCATGCACTCCAGCAGGCCGTTGTTGTTGGCGTCGCGCGACAGCGCCAGTCCCAGCACCTTCTCACAGGTTTCCTTCTGGCCGCGAACCCACGCCAGGTCGCCGGTAAAATCGAACAGGTCCGCCACATTGGTCACATAGTCCGGCTGGGTGTTCCACATGATGCCCCACTGGCACTCATAGAAGCCGCGCTCGTCGTAGGTGCCCGGAATCTCATCGCCTTTTGCGTGCGCCCAGCGCGGCTTGACGCGCCCGTCCGCGCCAATGGCGTGGTCGCGCGCATAGTCCAGTGCGGCGGCGTAGTTCGCGAAGAACTGCGGGTCGTCGATGGGGAGGCCCATCAACGCCAGCCACGGTTCCTGAAGCACGGCAAAACCGCTGTACCATCCGTTGCTGCCCATGATGCCCGCGTCAACCACGCCGATGCGGCCGATGGTGTTGCAGATCTCGCGCACCGCGCCGCCGTCAATGCCCTTCAGGTCGCCCCGGTAATAGACGGCGTCATAGTCCATCGCGGACAGCGCATACTCCACGGCGATCCCGCCGGAAGCGGAAACGGGTTTCCACACATCCTGCGCATTCTCCAGAAAACGGCGCAGGTCGTGTTTCGGTTGTACGGTTTCGGTGGTGATGATGTTGCTGAGCGAGAAGATGCCGTTCGGCTGGTGCGAGAAGCGCACCGCCGCCTTCGCGTTGCCCTGCGGTGTCGCGGTGATGCGCAGGCAATCATTTTTGTCCTTGTTCCACAACGTGACCGACCCGGCATGGACGCCGTAGGTGGCGTTGGGCGCGCCCATCAGCTTGCACCACGCCACACCGCCCGTATCGAGCAGCGCGCCGGTCCATGTCTGCATGTCGGCGAAGTCCCAGCAGGGCTGGCCGGTGTCTTCCAGTTTTGATTCCCCGGCATAGCTGCGCTCAATGCGCCAGGTGATGCTGTCGGGCAGTTCGCTGAACTTCCATGTTTCTTCGACCGACACCCCGTCGCCGCCGAATCGAATGCCGGTGACGGTGGCCACGTTGCCCTCCACACTCACCGCCGGAGATGTAATACCGCCTCGCGTGGCATACCACTTTTCCCCCACCTTCGCGGCAGAACAAACGCCCGTCTCCGGCGAAACAACATTGCGGCCGCTCACCGTCACCGCGTCCAGCATGCACCTTCCGTCCGTGTTCAGGTGAAGCTGGAGCCTGCCGTTCCCGTCGGAAATGGTTGCCGTCTTCGTGGCTGCGTCATACACCGCCGCATGCGCCGTGAAGGAAAGCAGCAATAAGAGAGTGAGTGCGGACTGAATTACTCGTTCCATAAGACCTCTCCAAGTCGCGCGTTTGCCCGGTCGCATTCTACACAGCCCCCCTTCAGGCGCCAAATCGCGCGGGAACAACTCGGGGCAGGCTTGGTCCTGTCCGGGTGTGGAGTGCGGCGGCAACGACGCCGCTTTGGCTGTCCACTTCGGCCACCGCGTCCACAGGTTCCATTAGCTCAAAGAGCCAAAGCGGTGTCGGCGCTGCGCTCTGCCACCGCAGTCCAAAATGACGCCCGGCCGTCGTCTTTCGGGACGGCCGGGCGCGGCTATGTAATCGCGGTGTCTGTTGTTGCCGCGCTATTTCACCGGCACCTCGGCCTCCGCCTCTGCGGACTCCGGCACTGAAATCTCGCTGGGTTCGGCGGGGAAGGGCACCTCGGCCTGTTCGGGCTCGGGGGCGGGCCGCTCGAAGGTGCACTTGTCGCCGTCGCAGTACATTTCCTGCACCTCGTCGGTGTTCACGTTTTCGAAGTTGAGCGGGCCCAGCTTGGATTTTGCGCGCTCGTAGACCTCCTTGGTGATCTCCTGGTAGGGCGCCTGCGCGTAGCTGTGGTCCTTGATCGGCAGGAAACTGACGGACTTGAGCCGCGTTTCGTACAACTCGAGGATCTGGGGAATCTCACACGCCTCGTCGGCGCGGAAGGTGATGGTGGCGCTGACTTGGTTGTCGGCCCAGTAGTACTGCATCTGGGCGACGTTCTCGACCTGCTCCCACACGGAGACGTCGGTTTTGCTGCGGTCGAAGAACTTCTCGTGGACGGGGAAGTAGACGACGTGGGTGTTGTCCCCGTAGGCCGAGTCCTCGATGCGGTAGCCCGCGCGCTTCAGGGGCTCGACGAGCGGGCTGGTCTTGTCGATGCGGATGGTCCGGTAGTAGTACTCGGAATGGGCGTAGTGAATGCCCGGTGTGACGCCCGGCAGCAGCGACACGGTGCCGCTGGGCTTGATGCTGGTCTTCTTGATGCTCTCGGGCACGCACAGCCATTGCGAGTAGATGCGATCCAGCTTGCCGATGTACTTGTATCCCTCGTCGCACCAGCGGAAGTGTTCACGGCGGCCGTGCCGCTGGAAGCTCTCGATGATGCCCGACTGGCTCAGGCCGATGCGGCGGTTGCGCAGCATGATCGCGTTGGTGCGCTCGATGTGCGTCGGGATCAGCGTCACGGTCTTGGCGTAGAGGTAGGCGAACTTGAGCGTGCGCCGGTACTCGTCGAGCGTCTCGTGGCGCGAGGGGAAGGTCTCGACGAGGTTGCAGATCTCGTAGGATTCCAGGCTCTGTTCGGCGCAGGGGTTGGTGCCCGCCACTTTGGCGTCAATGTAGTTGGGGCCGTCCTTCACGCGGCCGTAGGCCCGCGCGTTCTCGAGCCAAAAATAGCCGGGCTCGCCGTTCTTCGCGGTCTGGCCGCCGGCGCCCGTGTAGTCCATGCCCTCGCGGGCGATGATGCTGTTGTTGGACGCCCAGCGCCAGGCCATCAACTGGTCCTTGTGCAGGTTCGGATCCTTCAACTGGAGGTATTCGGTGTCGTCGGGCTCGCCGAGGGCCAGTTCGGCCGTGCGGCGCACGCCGCCCGACACGACGCACTTGCCGATGACGTTCATCAGGTCGGTGATGTCGGTGGACGAGACCTGGTGGCCCGCGCGGGGCGCAAGGATCTTGTCAATATTCTGGATGCACTCGATGAGCGGGCCGGGGCCGGGGGCTATGCCGCCGAAGGTCTTGATGGCCGAACCGCGCTCGCGAATCTTGGAATAGTCCATGTGCGCGGGGCGGCGGGCCTTGCCCACATAGGCGTTGAGCACCACGCGGACCAGGTCGGTCCAGCCCTCTTTCGAGTCCTCGACGACATGGGTGTATTCGCCGACCTGCGGCGCCTGGATGGTCAGTTTGCCCGCGCCCTTGGTGTCAAAGGCGACGCCGGTGCCAAGCATGGACAGGTCCATGAGGAAGCAGAAGGGCTCGGCGAAGTCGGTCTCCAATTCGTCGGTGGACACGAAGGCGCAGTTGTTGAGCGCGGCCGAACCGCGCTCGTAGATGTAGTCCGAGCCCATCATCCACAGGCCGCGGCCGGGCGGCAGGAACTTGAAGTCCCACATGAGCTTGAACATTTCCTGGGCGGACCGCTGCGCCTTCTCGGGCTTCCACGGCAGTTTGAGGCTCATGCAGTGGTTGAGCTGGATGGTGTAGCACCCCTCCACCACGCGCCGCAGGGTCTCCCAGTACTCCTCGGTGCGGCCCAAGCCGTCCTCGATCACGCGGGCATAGGTCCGCTTGAACGTGATGTAGCCCAGCGGCCCCCACTGGGGTTGCCTCCCCTTGTATTCCCCCAGAAATTTGTCAGAGAGCTTGAATCGCTCACGCACGGTAAACATGTTGTCCGTCTCCTCGGTCGTTTCTCTCGTCCGTTCTCGCTTCGACTGTAACTATAACGCTGCAATGGCCGTCCGGGTTTCGGTCATACCTTCCGGTGCTGTGTGCGCACCCAGGGCAGGCCGTCCACCTCCTCGACTTCATAGTCGGCAAAGACATTCGGATAGCGGTCATAAACTATCCGGTACACCTCGCCGAACAAATACCGTATCTCCTCCTCCGCATGGGGATCGGTGCGGCATTCGATGACATGCCGCAGCGTCCGGAAATTGGACGACCAGCCGATGGTCGTGGCCAGGCCGATGGGCGCCACGCGGCGGAACGCCGAAGTCAGCTTCTTTTTGACGTCGAAATGGGACTCCTCGTCAATCTTGTAGACCTCGGCCAGGTCGCGCTGGATCGCCTCCAGATGCTCGAAGGTCCGCGCCAGAATCGCCATGCCCTCCTCGTTCTCCTGAATCTGCACGGGAACGTAGGCCGAAAGCGAATCGAGCCGCACAAAGCGCAGCGACTCCTGCGACATGGCCGTGCCGGTGCGGTGCCGCACCAGTTCGTGTGTCACCACGCGGCTCACATCGGCAAAGATGAAGTTCATCGTGGCGTGTTCCAGCACGCTGCCGTGGCCCACGTTGATGATGTTTTCCAGATAGGCCGCATTGCCCTGGCGCACGCGGGTCACATTCGGATTGAGCCCCGGCTCGAAGGATCGGTAGCACAGACGGCCCATCACCTCGCACAGGCGCTCCCCGTCACTGGGTGCGTCTGTCGTCCATTGGGAAACCCCCAAATGGTCGAGATAGCCCTGCAATCCCTCTTCAAGGACGCGGGTCTCGCCCACCAGGAAGACTTTCGGCTTTACAAAATTCATTTTTGCACTATCCTTACCCGCGCACCACGGGCACTCGTCCACGTTTCAGAGAATACGCATTATTTCCGGCAATCCTTCTCCGTCGCGCACCTCCGCGAGGGCTCTGGAGCGGGGATGAAATATAACAACCGTTTGAGGCTTTGTAAAGTGGATTCTTTGGAGACCGATGGGGGACTGAATTAGCAGTTTTCACACACACAAGGCAATCTAAAGTATTCTATATATAGTGCTTTGTATGACTTCTAACCACAATACATAGCGTATAAATGGACTCTCTGAGCCTGCGCACAGGGGTAGACAAGTAACCGCTGCGCACACGGTGTAACCAAACCGCGTCCCAGCGCTCAGGCGCCTGCCTATGTCTTTATTTACGCACCGCTTCCAAACGCTTCATCTATCCTGTCGGTCATGATGGACGGAAACCTGTGACCGGGGATGAATGTGCTGCTGACGGTCTCCCTACACTTGAAGTCCTCCCCGTTTGTCCCTTCACATCCATCCGGCAAAATCAATATATTGGGTCATATTCAAGATTATATCGTATATTCTACGATATGTAGTGGTATACCCCCTCTTGCGGACATTTCCTTGAGGAGGCGGTATTGACCTTCCTGACAGCCCTCTCACATTCTGCCCTTGCGCTGCTGCGCAACCTCGGGTCAGTGACCGGTGTTTGCGGGAACCGCCAGGGCGTATCCCCGTGCCTCGCGGGCTCTGGCGAGCGCCACCTGTCCCCCGGCCATGATGGCGCGAATGCCGCCATGCTGGTCGGTGCGCCAAAGGGGCACATTCAGCGCGGCATAGCGTTCGGCCACGCCGCGTCCCAGAGGCTGAAAACGCCCTGTGTCACGCGTGGAAACCACCGCCTGGCGCGGCTGGACCGCGTCGAGGAAGACCGCGGTGCTGGAGGTGGCCGAACCGTGATGGGGCACCTTGAGTATCTCGGCGCGGCAATCCCCCGCCGCCAGCACCTTCTCCGCCGCGGCCTCAATATCGCCAGAGAACAGCACGCGTTGTTCATTCCAGCCCACCCGCAGCACCAATGACAGGTCGTTCTCCCGGGCACCGGGCAGGCCGTCGGCGGGTGGGCTGAGCACCTCCACCTTTGCCCCCGGCAGCGGAATCTCCATGCCCGCCACCGCGCGCTGCACCGGAACGCCCCGCCGTCGGCAGATTTCCAGGAAACTCTGCTCCAGTTCGCCCGTCTCCTTCCCTGCCGAAGCAAGCCATGCCTTGCCCACGGGGAAGTTCTCGACAATGTACAGCAGCCCGCCCAGGTGGTCGCTGTCGGGATGGGTGGCGACCACGGCATCCACCCGGCCGATGCCCTGCGCGCGCAGATAGGGACCGACCGTCATTTTGCCCTGGTCAAAGCCTTCCTGAAGGTTGCCGCCGTCAACCAACGCCACCGCGCCCGCCGGGGTGACCACGCAGGCGGCATCGGCATGGCCCACATCTAGGAAGTCAATCCGCGGCGGCTGGGTCCACCGGGGCCAGCACGCCACCGCAAGCAGTGTCACCGCCGCAGCGGTCAGCCGTTGACGGCGCGTGCCCGGCACGGGCGACGTGATGCGGCGGTACACCAGAAACATGGCGAGGAACCAGAGCCCCAAGCCGAGGAGCGTGGGCCGGGGTACGATGAAGTGGCTCGCGGGCATTGAGGCGCCGAACGCAACGGCCCGCTCGGTCAGCCAGACCACGAACCACAGCGCATGCCCCGGCAGCAGCGCGGCCGCGGGCCACAACGCGGCCGTGATGACCGTGGCGAAGGTCAGATAGAGCACAATGCCCAGCAGCGGCACCACGACCAGATTGGCCACCAGTCCCGCCGCGGGCAGTATGTAGAAACTCCACGCGGCCACGGGACCGCAGAGCAACTGCGCGCCGACCGTGGCGGCGAGCCCCTCGCGCGCCATGCGCGGCAGGCGCGACAGCAGGCCCGCCATCGGAAGCTGGAACAGCAAGAGCGAGCCCATGGACAGGTAGGAGAGGATGAAGCCGAGGTCGAAGAGGCTGGCCGGGTCAGCAGCGAGCATAAAGAACCCGGACAGGCCGAGCGCGGTGAGCGTGTCCGGCTCGCGGTCAAAGAGTTCATAGGCCAGCACGGCGGCCACCATCCACATGGCGCGCAACGTCGGCGGCTGCGCGCCTGCGGCCAGCGAAAACACCACCACGCCCAGCATGGCGAACACAGCCCGCCAGCGACGCGAGGAAATGAACAGGCCCAACACCATGGGGAAACTGATATAGATCAGGCCGACATGCATTCCGCCCACGGACAGCACATGTACCGTGCCCGACGCGACAAACTGCTGGTAAAGCTCGCCGTCAAACTCGCTGCGCTCGCCCAGCCACACCCCCAGCACAAAGGGCAGCGCTTCCGCCGGCACCGCCGCGCGTAGCAGGTCCGCCTGCGCCTGACGGAGACGCGAGATCCAGTACCGCCACGAGACACGGTCAACCCCGGCACGGACCAGCCCGTCGCTGTGGGCCGCCATACGCGTGAAAATGGAGGCTTGGCGGCAACGGTCCTCCAGACAAGTCATGCCGAAATTGACCGAACTGATGTCGGCCCGGAGCTTGCCCGTCACACGCACCCGCTCGCCGTCGCACAACGGCCCGGTCGGCTTGCTCCAATAGACCAGGCACCGCCCGGAAAAAGGAATCGTCTGCTGGCCCTCGACCAACGCTTTCGCGTCGAGCACAAAACGAAGCCGCTCCATGCCGGGAACAAAGACAGGCGTTTCGGAGACCACGCCCTCCAACTGCGCGGTACGATTGGGACGGTCCAACGCGCGGCGATACAGCGCGTCCCCGTCACGCGGCGGTGCGCGCAGCGCCCATTCGGCGCAGCCCAGCGCCATGCAAAGCAGCAGAAGCAGGACGCGGTCGCGCCAGGGAAGCCGCATCACCGCCCAGAACAGCGCCACCCCCGCAAACAGCGCAGCCAGCAAGGCTCCCGGACCCGGTCCCGGCACCCACGCCGCCAGACGGATGCCCAGCGCAAGCCCAAGCGCCATCCATACCCAATGCCGGTTCACGGGATGCCCCCCGCCGCCTTTCCGCCCACGCCACCGCGGCGCAGTGCACACGGAATTATGGTAATCACCCCCGACTCAGGGGTCAAACAAGCCGCGGCATCCTTTCCGCAAGGAATCGTGACCGTGTCTTCGGTTTTTGGCCATACTGGGAGCGCCCGAGACTAATCATGTTGAATGCATGAGTTCGCGACCATGATTACCCAATTCAGTACCCATTTCAATGGGTAGTACCCTACCTGCTCGGCAGTTCGGTGCCGCGACTCATGATCTCCACGTATCCGGCATAACTGAACAGGCGGTTGCGTTTCTGAGCGGTGAGTTCCCGCACGATGCCGAGTTGTTCCAAATGCCCCAATGCCTTGTTGACTGTGGCCGACGTGATGCCCGTCTTCTTCACCAGCCAGTTTGAAGTGACGATGGGATGCTCCATCAGCGCACGGTGAACCTGTAAGGTGGAAACAGCCGCCCGGCCAAGGCCGTTTATCTTCTCCTGGTGCCGATTCGACAGGTCGAGCAACTGCTGCGCCATTTCCACTGCCTGAGTCGCGGTGACAATCACCGCGTCGGCAAAGAAGTCGAGCCATGCTTCCCAGTCGCCGGTCATGCGCACGCTGTTGAGCAGTTCGTAGTAGCGCTGACGGTGTGTCTTGAAATAGAGGCTCAGGTAGAGCATGGGTTCCCGCAGCACCTTCTGCTCGCACAGCAGCAGCGTGATCAGCAGGCGGCCAAGACGGCCGTTTCCGTCGAGGAACGGGTGAATTGTCTCGAACTGCACATGAGCCAAGGCCGCCTTAAGCAGGGTCGGGGTCGGCTCGGGCCGGTCGTGCAGGAAGAGTTCGAGTTTGCCCATGCAGTCCTGCACAGCTTCGGGCGGCGGCGGGACGAAGGCGGCGTTACCGGGACGTGTGCCGCCAATCCAGTTTTGGCTTCGCCGAAATTCGCCCGGTGTCTGGCTACTGCCCCGGCCTTTGGCCAAGAGCACGGCATGAACCTCGCGGAACAGGCGCAGCGACAGGGGCATCCCCTCCTCCAGCAGACGCAGGCCGTGGGCGAGCGCCGCGACATAGTTGCTAACCTCGCGCACGTCATCCAGCGGAACACCCGGCTCCTGGTCCAGTTCGTAGAGCAACAGGTCCGAGAGCGATGACTGCGTACCCTCGATCATGGAGGACAGCACCGCCTCCTTGCGCACATACATATAGAGAAACAGCGACGTGTCCGGCAAAAGGGACGAGACACTGTCCAGTCGTCCCAACGCCAGCAGCGCCTGATCGAATTTGTTGCGCAGTTCGGGTGTCCAGTGGATTGGCGGACAGGGCGGCAAAGGCGCGGGCACAAACGCCCGAACCTTCTCCCCGACCGCCGATATGGTCACGTATTTTCCTTGGAGATCACGCCGCATTTGAGCCCCGCGAACCTAAAATAAGATTTGGCGTTATTTTAGGATAACCTATTTTCCTAAAATAACATATCTTGGCAGAAATGGCAAGTCCGAGCATGGTCCAAGCCCAGCCGGTTCACAACAGACCGTTCCCCGCCGCCTTTCCGCTGGCGCCGCTGGGGCGCAGCGCACTGCGGTTATGGTGAACTCGGAAAGCATGGGGGTGAAGCGAGAAGGTCGTTCTCAGTCCCTTTTGACTGCGGTGGCCATGCCACGCCAGAGGCGGGCAAGCCGCCGCTTTTGACGTGGATCGCGCGTTTACCTGGACTTCGGGCCATAACGCGGCAAGGGAAAGCGGCGGCATGGCCACCGCAGTCAAAAAAGGGATCCAACCCATGCATAAAGTACCGACCACTACAAGCTGAAATGCCCGCTGCCAGGGTATCCGACTGGAGACCGCTCACCCGTAGGTGTTGGCCACATCCCTTTCGATGGCGCCGTAGGTTTTGCGGTAGACATCCCGCAGGGCCTCATCCAGCTTTTTTCCCTTCCCCATGGACTGCAGGAGCGTGACCATCTTGGACTTGCCGTAGCGGGACCAGAGCAGGTCCACGGTGGCGTGGGCCTGCACATAGGCCTGGCCCACGGAATCCTTGTCCAGTTTGCCGATTTGCGTTGCTTCAAGACCCTTGAGCGACGGGGGGCCGCCTTCCCGGAACAGTCTCTGGAGCGTCTTGATGCGTTCGCTGTCGAGCGTGCGGGACAGGGTCTCGGCCAGGCCCTCGTTCACCCACCAGGGCGGCTCCTCGCCGGTGATGTGCTTGACAACGACATGCACGTACTCGTGCGTCAGCCGACGCCGGAGCTCGTCAATGGGCAGCCAGTTCCCGCTGCTGTCCATCAGCGGGGTGCGAATCTTCCCGTCGTACAGGGCCCCGACATAGTCGGCGGAATTGGTGGCCTCGGCGAACTGCTTGGCGTCGTACAGAATGACGTAGATGGGCGAGGGCGGATAGACGCCCCCGAACTGGCGGCCGATTTCGACGTAGGCATGGTCGAGAATGCCAATCACCTGCGAACGAAGGCTTCCCGGAATCTCCGGCGGGTAGCTCACCTGGAAATGGCGTGACTTGTACCGGTCAAAGTCGTTTTCGACCGACTGCTCCCGGAAGGCTTTGTCATAGCGCTCCCGCAATTCGGGGCGCTTGGGGTCCATCTCCAGCACATAGTCCCACTGCGCCCTCGCGGAGGACAGGTCATTGTCGCGGTAATAGGCGTAGCCAAGCATTTCGTGGGCGGTCAGTTCGCCGGGCTTGACGGTGATGGCCTTTTCGAGTTTCTCGATGGCGAGGTTCACCTCGTCCAGCCGCAGGTAATAGGCGCCCGCCTGCACCAGCGGGGACGGGTTTTCGGGGTCCAGTGCCGCGGCGCTGTCGGCATGGCGAACCGCCCCACGATAATCCCCCTTCTTTGCCAGATTGTTGCCCATGCTCTGGTGGGCGTTGCAGAGGTTGCGCTTGACGACGCTCTGATCGGCGCTGCCGTTCCGCGCCTTCTCAAAGTATCCGATCGCCTCGTCGTACAGCCCCTGGTTGTACGCCTGCACGCCGGCATTGTTGAACTCCACCGATGCGGTGCCCGCCGCGACGGCAGTCGTCGCGGTGAGGGCGGCAAGGATTGCCAGCAGGGTACAGGGGGCGTTGGGCGTCATGCATCCGCAACCAGGGCTGTTGCCTCGATTTCAACCTGAATGTCCATCGGAAGCCTTCCGGCCTGAATGCAGGTGCGCGCCGGAAAGTCTTTGGTGAAGAACTCTTTGTAGACTTCGTTGAACCTGCCAAAATTGTTCATGTCGGCCAGATAGGCGTTCACTTTCACGACCCGGTCCAGGCCTGAACCGGCATCCTCAAGTATGTCACGCAGGTTGATCAGCGTTGCGCGGGTCTCTTCCTCAATGGTGCCGCGCAGCACACCGCTGCCATCCTTCTTCATGGGACCCTGTCCTGAAACGAATAGAAAGGGGCCGGCGGCGACAGCGTGGGAGTAAGGACCGGCGGCGGGTGCGCCGTGGGGGGCAAAAATGCAGATCTTCTCCATGTTGCAGGCACCTTTATTGGGTTCGCTAAACATTACCATGCCTCCCGACAAACGCGCAACCGTGAAAAGCACGGAATGCGGGAAAATGGCCGAACGAATGGGAATCAGGGAAGAAATGGGACAGGGTCTTGGGTTCTGGGTCTTGGGTCTTGGACGTTAAAGGGGGCCGCCTACTCTTTCGGGCATTCGTTTTGATGCGGCAACGGGAAAATAATCCGGAAACGGCTGCCCTTTCCTTTCTTGCTTTCCACTTCGAGACGGGCTCCGTTGAGATCGGTGAGTCGCTTGGAAAGGGTAAGCCCGAGCCCGATGCCTCGGGGTTTTGTGCTCACCAGCGGCTCGAATATTCTGACCATAAGTTCGCGGGACATGCCTGTACCGCTGTCAACCACGTCCAGGAACACGCCGCTGTCGTCCTGCCGCGCGGTCAGCATCAGTCTGCCGCCGTCAGGCATCGCCTGAAACGCATTTGTGATTAGGTTGCCGATGACCTGAACCATTTGCCGGGGATCCACATGCACTGCGGGCAGGTCCGCCGGGATATCGGTCTGAACCATCACTTTTCCCCAGGAAGTCTGGCTCAGCAGGGCTTCATTGACCATTTCCTGAATGGAAACAAGTCTGGCTTCCGGAGCCCGGTTTCGCGAGAGTTCCAGCAGGTCGCAGATGGTCTTCTCCGCGTTGCGCACCTCCCGCGTGATCATGTCCAAATACTCCCGGGTTGTTTCGCCCGGGTCTTCCATGACGGCCTGGAGATAGTAGACCGCATTGGAGATGACCCCCAGCGGATTCCGCAATTCGTGGCCCACGCTCCCGGCAAACTGTCCCAGCATGGCCAGCCGTTCGTTTCGGATAAGTTCCTCCTGCGCCTCATGGAGTTCATGGGTCCGTTCTTTGACCAGTTCCTCCAGACGCCCTGAATGGGCCCTGATCGCCTCTTCATGGCGCTTCCTCTCCGTGACATCATTGAAAATGATGAGATCCCTTCCGCCAATGTGGGCACCCGATATCTCCACCGTTCTGACCGACCCGTCCTTGCAGGTGACCCGGTATTCGTGCGGCTGAACAGTTCCGGTGTCGCCCATGCCCCCGCTTTCCAGCCAGGTGCTCATGACCTCCATTCGGTAGTCCGGGTCAGGATAGGCAGCAGTCCACCACTGTTCCACCGTGCAAATATCCCCCCTCGTGTAGCCAAACGCCCTTTCAAGGCTGTCGTTCACAAACTCCACTTCCCCGTTCCGGTTGATGACGCCCATGGGCACCGGTGACCGTTCCATGAGCAGCCTGAAATTCTCCTCGCTTTGCCGCAGCGCCTCCTCGACCCGTCGCTGCTCGGTAATGTCTTCGTGTGCGACGGCCACCGCCCCGCTGCCGTCGGGAACGGGCGTCACGCGCATCAGGAACCACCGGTTCACCCACGGGGCGTCACAGCGGTATTCGTGCGTGAAACAGTCGCATTCCCCCCGCAGCACGGCACCTATCCCGTCCGCCGCAACCGCGGCGCTGGCATCGCCGCGTTCAACGGCCCTGCGGCAGACTTCTAGATAATTCACGTGGAGGTAGTTGCCTGCCGCGTCGGGAGCCCCGTTCGTTTGGGCAAACCGGTTCCATGCCCGATTGGTGGCGGCAATCTCCCCGTCCGGAGCAATCAGGGCAATGTTCGCCGTCAGCGCGTCAATGACCGCCGCGTTGAGCCGTGAGCCCGCGGCATCCGGCACGCGCTTCGTTCCCAATGCATCCTGTCCACAACCGCCCATCACCTCGCCCCCGCATGGAGTTGCTTCTTGCGGCCATAACATTCCTTGCCCGTGGCCGGTCCGCATGACAGTGAACCGCCTTCATCCAGAGTCCAAGACCTCGACAATCAGAATTATACACAAATGACGCCACCGCGCACCGAATGGCACCGACTCACGATTTGCCGGTGCGTTGCCCCGGATTTTCCTTCCGCACCTTCAGCGCATCGGCCGGGACAGAAAAACCCTCCCCAGGGACGGACCAGCCTGAGCCGGTGACCCGGTTCGCCCGGCCACCCCGGGCTACCGCCGTGCGGCCCCCGGGAGCCAGGAACAAGCGGTATGAGGCGCAACTTCGCGTGCAAGAAGGACATATGCGACTGAGACTTGGAAACGAGGGAATGGCATGGTTGGACCGAATTTTTTGCAGTATGGGGACGGGCATGCTAAAGTTGAACCATAGTCCCCATCCCAGCCGGGCGAGGTCACCGGCAAGACATGCGTCACAGGGAGTGTGGCATTACGAATGCGGTTTCGGAAACGTACAGAGAAAGAAGTCTCTCCGGGCGTTTTCTCCAGGGACGGTTGGTTGTCCGGATTGCCGGGGCAGTTCATTTCTTCGCACGCCCAATCACTCTACTTCTTCGCTGACATCGAAAAGTCCGCCACAGCGGCGGGCGTGCGACAGGTGCCCCGACGGGAAGAAAGGACACCCCGATGAATCGAAATTGGGTTGACTTCGAGCGCGGGCGAACCTGGGTGCTCCTTTTCTCCGTGATTCTCGTCCTTTCAGCGGTGGGCGGCTATGCTTTCTACCAGGTTGCGGGGCAGCGCATTCGCGCAGAAAAATTGGGCAATCTGAAGGCCGTCGGCGAACTAAAGGCCCGCCAGATTGTGCAATGGCGGGAGGAGCGCCTCAATGAAGTTGCCCGGAGCGCGGAGTGCCCCTTCTTTGGGGAGCGCCTGCAGGCTTGGCTGGAAGATTCCGCCAACCCGGCGCTGCGGGCCGCTTCCGCCATCGAGGCGACGATGCGCGCCAGGTCGGCG
>CALDSM010000866.1 GCA_937923585.1 uncultured bacterium | reverse complement strand
TCCGATCTCTGCTCGCGGCATCCGAAACGAAGCCGTCAAGCGATATCGTCCCCGCCACCTGGCCGATATTCACCACCAGCTGCTCGGTGTCCGTGTTGCCGCCGTGGTCCGCGCTGCTGGCGTACTCCACGATGTAGGTGCCCATCGCGGGGAGGCTCACATCGAGCAACTCCGGTATGGTGCGTGTGACGGTCAGGTCGGTGGAGCAGTTGTCCGCGACCGAGGCCGTCGGAAGCGCAATGGCCGTGTGGTAATAGCCGACCAGCGGGCTCGGGCCCGGAACGGACACCACCGGCGGCTCGTCGTCACTGGAAATCACCAGTTCGACCGTGCCGCCTGTCGCCGCCGACCCGGCCGCCGGAACCGTGTTGCTGGCCCTGCCCACGTCAACGGCAGGGTTGCACGCATGCTGATACGTGGCGGCAACCTGGAATCCGAAACTGTTCAACCTCTCCACTGCGGCTTCCGGCGTCATTCCGGTCACCGTGGGAACCTCGTCATCGTACACCCACACCTCGATTTGCGTCCGGGCCTTGAGCGTCGCACCCTCGTAGGCCTCGAGATACACGGTGTAACGGCCCGGCTCGTTCGGGTTGAATGTCGAGTAGTCATGGCAGTTCGGATAACAGGCAGGACTGCCCACCAAGCCCACGACATCCAGATTGAAGAACTCATAGTTCCAACTGTTCTGGGCAATGTTATACGTGTTCGTACCCACGCCGTATGCCACCGCGTCGGTAAATGTAACGCCCGGATTCGGGGTTGTGTAGAACCCAAAGGCGTGGTCGGGCACTTTGCCCATCATGGCGAAGAGACTCGGATTTGCCGTGAGCGGGTCAAACACAAGCCACTTATCTGTGGCTGACGTGGGGTCAAAGTCGACACCCATTACGTAGGTGTAATCGGCGATCTTCGCCGCCGGCGAACCGTTCGTGTTCGTGTAGTCCGTATTGACCGCGAAGGTGAAGTTCCATATGGGCGTGGTGCTCGGCAAAACCGCGTCCACCCACTCGGGAAGATTCAAACCCGGAATCGCGGGCGTGCCCACCGGGAAACTGTAGGTGTTCGTCGTGCCGTTCCGGAAGCTCGTGGAACTGGAAGGCCTGTTCTGGTCGTTCACGTTGAAACGCAGTTGCGCGCGCAGACCGAGTTCGATGCCGTTCTCCCGGTCAATCTGGAAATTGCCGTTCGCGTTGCCGTCGCCAAAGAGCATCAGCGGGCAACCATAGGTGACCCGGTCGTCTGTCGGCGCGGGCGCCGGACCGGCCGAAATGATAAGCGACACCGGTGAAGGCACCGAAACCACCGTGTCCGCTGCGGGATTCTGACTGATCACGCTGCCAAGCGCAACGGTCGGGCTGTAAAGCTCCTGCACTGCGCCCACGGTCAGGTCAACGTTCGCAATGGCCGCTGTTGCGGCCGCCTGTGTCTGGTTCACGACATTGGGAACCGCGACCGTGCACCGCTGCGAAGACACAACCATGTTCACCGTGCTGTGGGAGTCCACCACTTCGTCGGCGGCGGGATCGGTGCTGACAACCGTGCCCTCGGGCACAGCATCGCTGCACTCATACGTGACTTCGCCGACGACGAGACCGGCCGCAACCATGGCGGCGCGCGCGTCGGCCTCCGTCTCCGCAACCACATCGGGAACCGTGGCATCGCCTACCAGCACGCGGATGGTCGTCCGCGCCACCTCTTCCCCGTTCAGTTTGGCGGCAAGATAGACGGTGTAAACGCCATTCTCAGTTGGGTCAAAGTCGGAATAGTTGCCAAGGTTATACGGCGGAGCCGTGAAATCATAGTGGAACCACGCGTAGTTGGTCGTGTTCTGGACGATATTGTACGTGCCCAGCGCGGCCCGATACTGGGTGTCCTTGGCTCCGCTATAGGAGGGCCCGGGGCTGTTCGTCGGGTAGTAGCCGAAGAAATGGTCGGGCACGCTGGCCGGATTGTAGAACACGCCGCTTTCGCGGATATGGTCGTACCGGAGCCAGTTTTCTTCGCCCGCCGACGGGTCAAAGTCGTAACCCAGTTCATAGGTGTACGCGTTGAGCTTCGTGTCGGCCGCCGCATTCCGGTTCGCCTGATCCACGTTCACCGCCCACGTCACGGCCCACAACGGGGCCTGTGTGTTTGCCCAGGACGAGCGCGGTTTCGTCTGGTCCGGGTAACCTGCCGGGAAACTGTAGGTGCCGTCGCCGTTGCTGTTAAAGATGTTCTGCGGCTTGTTGTTCTGGTCCCAACGCAGTTGGGCGCGCAGGCCCAGTTCCACGTTGCCCACCCGGGTGATCGTGAACCCGCCGTTGGCGTTCCCGTCGCCCCAGAGCATTTCATCCAGGTCTCCCTGGGTCACCAGGGTCGCTTCCGGCGCCCGCCCAAGGGACACCGCGATATCCACCGCCGCCCCCGGGGCCACCACCGTGTTCGTGGCCGGATACTGGTTGTGGACCAGGCCCACCGTCACCGAGTCGCTGTACGGGTGCTGGATGATGCCCACCGTCAGCCCCGCCGCGACGATGGCGGCCTGTGCGTCCGCATCTGCCATGCCCACCACGTTGGGAACTTTGGCGTTCACCGTCAGGGTCTGCGTTTTCGTCGGCGCGGCGTTGTAGCGGTCATCGCCGGCCTGCGTTGCCGTGATGGTGGCGACACCGGGAACACCGATGTCAACCGTGTTGCCAGTGACCGCCGCCACGCTGCTGTTGCTCGACGCGTAAGACACGGCAAGGCCCGACGAGGCTGTCAGCGGCAGCGTGTAATCGGCGGCGCCGACCGTCCTCGTGTCCGTGTCAGTCAGAGTAATGCTCTGGTCCGCCTTGTTCACCGAAAGGGTTTGTGACTCTTCGGGCGCGGCATTGTAGTTCTGATTCCCCGCCTGGTTCGCCTTCAGATGCGCCACGCCGGACTTGAGCACCGTCACCATGCCGCCCGACACCGCCGCCACGTCCGGCGCGTCCGAACTGAACTCGACTGCCAGACCCGAGGAGGCCGAGGCGCTCAGCGCAAACGGCGCCGCCCCGTATGTCACCGTTGTCGTGATTGCGTCAAACGAGATCGTCTGGTTCGCCTTGTTCACCGTCAGTGTGAGCGTAACCGGGGTCGCGGCGTTGTAATTGCTGTTTCCAGTCTGGCTCGCCGTGAAGCTGGTCGTGCCGGCACCCTCGATGGTCACCGTAACACCATCGGACCCCAAGGTCGCCACGCCCGGGGTTCCCCCGCTGAACGTAACGGGCAGGGTCGAGGATGCCGTCGCGCTTAGCACGAAGGGATCATCCCCAAACGCCACCGTCGGCAGCGCGTCAAACGTGATGGTCTGGTCCGCCAAGCCCACCGTGATCGTGCGCGTGACCTGGTCGGCCGCATTGCCCACCGTGTCCGAAACGTTGTAGTACACATGGTAGGTGCCGGCAGCCAGATTCGTGGCCGGATAGGTGAAGTCCTGGGTCCTGACTATGCTTCCCGTAATCGTGCCGTCAATGTCATCGGAGGCTTCCGCGCCCGCATCATTGTCATAAACACCCGGATAGGTGAGCGACACCGGGCTGCTGCCAAGAAGCGTGATGGACGGCTTGCCGTTGTCGAAGGTCACCTGGTTGTCCGTGCTGGTGGA
The DNA here is from genome assembly GCA_937923585.1 of uncultured bacterium. Taxonomy (GTDB): domain Bacteria; phylum Hydrogenedentota; class Hydrogenedentia; order Hydrogenedentales; family CAITNO01; genus CAITNO01. The sequence goes on along the minus strand of CALDSM010000866.1, from coordinate 18,896 downwards.
CGCCGCCGTGTTGGCGTTGCCCGCCACGTCGGTAAACGCGCCTATGCCGATGTCGGCAATGACGGTACCTGACGATGACATGCCGGTCACCGCCGCATTCCACGTGATGTTGTCGCCCGTCGTCAGCACCACCGCCTTTGTGCCGCCGGCCGTGCCCAAAACGGCAACATCCGTGCCGAGGAAACTGGCCGCGGCGATTGGCTCACTGAACACAACCGTAAAGTTGATGGTGGCATCCTTCGTCTTCTCGGCCTGTCCCGACGCCTGGTTGACTGTCACCGTCGGGGCCTCGCCGACGCCGCCGCCCGCGTGCGTGCCGCTGTTCGGTGTGCCCATGACATTGCCCGCAAGGTCCTGAGCGTTGGCAACCGTCACCGTGATGTCGCCGCCGATGAGCATTTCACCGGCGTTCCAACTGAGACGGTAGGTGTTCCCCGTCTGCAGGGCCGCGCCGTCAGGAATGCCCGCCAGTGTGCCCGCGCCCGGGCCCGACAAGGCATAGTTCGCCGCCGTGGCCGCGCCGGTGCCCATCGGTTCGCTGAATGTGACATCAACATTCAGGCCATCCACCACCGCCACCGCCGTCACCGTCGGGGCCACGCCGATGCCACCGCCCGTGTGCGTGCGGCTGACCGTCGCGCCCATGACATTGCCCGCAGCGTCCTTGACGCCTTCCGAACCGCTGGCAACCGTCACCGTGATGTCACCGCCGATGAACATTTCACCGGCGGACCAGGTGAGGCGGCATGTGTTCCCCGTCTGCAGGGCCACACTGCTGGGAGTGGCGTCCAGAGTGCCCCGGCCCGTGCCCGACAGGACATAGTTCTCCGCCGTCAGCGCGCTGGCACCCATCGCCTCGCTGAACGTGACGTCCACATTCAGGCCGTCCACCACCGCAGCGCCGGTCACCGTGGGCAGCACGCCGATGCCGGCGCCCGTGTGTGTCCCGCTGTCCGGCGTGCCTATCGCATTGCCTGCCGCATCCTCGGCATTGGCAACGGAGACCGTAATGTCACCACCCTGGACCATTTCACCCGAAGTCCAGGCAAGGCGGAACCGGGTGCGGTTGGCCTCGCCGTTAACCAGTGTCACAGTGGCCGGGTTGTCCCCGAGGGAGCCCTTGCCCGTACCGGACACTGTGTAATTCGCCGCTGTATCCGCACTGGAGCCCATCGGCTCGCTGAATGTGACATCCACTGTGAGACCGGTCCTGACCGCAACCGCCGCCACCGTCGGAGCCGTCGTGTCCTCCACCGTCACCGTCCGCGTCGCTGTCGCCGTATTCCCGTTCCCGTCGTCCGCCAGGTACGTGACCGTGTAGTCGCCGGGCACGTGCGTGGGCACCACCGGCTCGTTGGTCGTCACGGCTGTGATGTTGGTAAACGTCGCCGCCACAGGATTGACCATATCGTTGCTGTCAATCCACAATTGGGCAATCAAATAGGCCCCACGCTGCAATTCACGACCGGCAACCCCATGTTCGTCGGTGCCCCACGTGTAAGTTGCGGAGTTGTTGGTGGCGCCAAAGAGGGTCAGGGTGGTCGTTCCATTCCCCAAGACATGGAATTCAAAATTGAATACGCCGGCGGTGTTGCCCGCAGGGTTGTTCACTTTGGCGCTGTACAGATCATTGTTGTCGGCCAGTCTTGCGTAATTTGAGGTCGATTTGTAGAACGTCACCATAGCGCTGTCGTTGAACATCCAGTCTTCGCCCGCAGCAATGGCGGCATCAGTCAACTCCTTGTCAACCAACGCTATTTGAAGATAGTTGCCACTCCCAAATCCTCTCGTATCGACCTGTCCCGTGACCTTCACGTCGGTGCCGGGCCCAATATAGATGGCTTGGCCCGGGTTATTCGAAATCTCGTAGTCAAGGTTGCCAATACCGTTATCTTGACAGCTCCACTCGGGGTGTACAGGGTGCCAACAACAAGTGCAGGTGTCAGCGTCAACACCCGTCAAGGTTCCGCTTCCCAGATTGAGCGTCTTCCCCATTCCCAGCGTCGTCACCGTCGGGGTAGCCGAACACGAGTCGGTGGCGGTCGCGCCCGCATCCGTGTAGGACGCGCCGCGCTCCACCGTTTCATCGGTCCCCGTAACCGTGATCTCCGGGTCCGTCGTGTCCTCCACCGTCACCATCCGCGTTTCCGTCGCCGTGTTCCCGGCCACGTCGGTCGCGCTCCAGGTGACCGAGTAGCTGCCGGGAGCGGTTGGGGCCACGGTGTTGTCGGTGATGGTCGGCGTCAGGCTGGTCGGATCGGTCGGATAGTTGTCCGTTGCCGTCGCGCCCGCGTCGGTGTACGTGCCCGACGAACTGCATTCCAGCGTCAGCGGGGATTCGCCGGTCAGCGTGACCACCGGCGAAGTGTTGTCCGCCGCAAACGTCCCGCTCGGTCCGGCCGCCGGTGCGGTGTTGCCCGCCGTGTCAGACGCCGTGCCCGGCGCAATGGAGATGCCCAGCGTGCCGGTGCCGGTGATGCCGGAAATCGTCACCTGCCGCGTGGTGTTGCCCGTTCCGCCCACGCCCACGGTGCCGCTCGCGCCGCCCGTGGCGTTCAGCGTGACATTGCCTGCTACCAGCGTCACCGAGTCCGCCCCGTCGTAGGTGACCGTGTACGTCACACTGGTCCCGTTCTTTGCCACCGCCGCCGAGGACGCGCCAATGGAAACTGTCGGCGCAATGCCGATACCGCCGCCTGTGTCCGTGCCGCTGTCCGGTGTGCCAACCGCATTGCCCACCGCGTCCTGCACGTTGGCCACGGCGACCGTGATGTCGCCGCCGTTGACCGTCTCGCCCGAAGACCAGGTCAGGCGGTAGGTGCTGTTTTCGACCAAAGCCACGCTGTCCGGATTGGCCGCAAGGGTCCCCCTGCCGGAGCCGGACACCGTGTAATTCGCCGCCGTGGTCACGCCGGAGCCCATCGGCTCGCTGAATGTGACGTCCACCGTCAGACCGGTCTGGACGTCCACTGCGGTCACTGTCGGCGCCGTGGTGTCAATCACGATTGCATTGTTGGCGCCGAGAGACCCGACCGCGCCGGGGGTGGGCAGGGTCAGGCTTGCTGCGTTGGTACTGCTTGCGTGCGTGATGGTGCCGCCGTTCAGCGTCAGCGCATCGGCGCCGGTGTAGTCCAGGTCAGACGAGGTGTCGCCCGCCGCAACCGTGTAGTCAAACATGATCTGCGAAGTGTACGGTCCCGGACCCGAATACTCGGCATAACGCGTGGCACCGCCGACGGACAACTGTATCCGTGGCGCTCCCGTGACAACCACGGCCTCGGTGAAAGTCACCTTGACGGGCACAAGTTGGCCCGCTTTGTAACTGCCGGCGCCCAGCGTGCTCAACACACCCATCACCGTGAGCGGAGTGGTTTCCAGCGCCGGAGAGGAAGTTGCCTCAGCCGTGTCTGCGGGTGTGTTGCCGTTCTTCGCGGTAACGGTGTACGTGTAGCCGCCGCTGACAAGGCCGGTAACCTTCTTCGGCAGATTCCAGTCACCCAGTGTCTGCCAAACGGCCGCGGCGCCCAGCGTCCCATCAGCCTTCACATGCTTGTCCGTCAGCGTGGGAGAAGCCACCTCGATGGAATACAGGGTGTCTGTCGGGTTGCCGACGCCTGCGGCGAAGGAAACGTCCATCGTCGCAACTGTGGCATCTCGCGCCGTGACCGAAGCCGGGGCCACAGGCAGCGTCCATGCCGCAGTTCCGGCGCCCAATGCGGTCGAGGCGGCCCCGTTTTGCGCCTTCACCTTGAACTCGTGGCTCGTATTGGGCGTCAGGCCGGTCACCGTCTTGGTGCCCCATGTCGCCGCGGTCGCCCACGCCACCGACTCGCCCAGCGCGCCGCCCGACTGCACATACTGGCTGGTGGTGGTGCAGTAGATGGCGAATTCCGTCGCTGCGGGGTTGGTGCCCGCAACCACGGTAATATCCAGCGTGGTGGCCGTGCGCGTGCCCGCGCTGGGCGCGGCCGGAACCGCGATCACGGTCAGCGTCTGCTGAACGTCGTTCGGAAGCGCCGCGTCCCAGGAGCTGTTGCCGGCCTGGCTGGCCGTGATGGTGCATGTCCCCGCCGCCACAGGGTGGAGTTTCCCGTCAACTATTGTGGCAACGTTGAGGTCGCTGGAAGCGTAGCTCACGGCAAGCCCCGAGGAGGCCGTCGCCGGGCTGAAATCAGCGTCAACACCCGCAACCTTCACGGGAATCGCGTCAAACGTTATGGTCTGCGTGTTTCTGGTCTTGAGGGTCGCCGACGCGCCGTTCAGTGATTCGACGCCCGCGCCGTTGCGCGCTCTCACGTAGAAGGTGTAGTTCGTGTCTTTTGTGAGGCCCGTGATGGTCTTTGTTCCCCAAGTGGCGCTGGTTTGCCACACCGCCCCAACAGCCAGCGTGCCGTCAGCCTGAACGTACTGGTTTGAGACCTGCGAGTGCCGTATCGCGTACTCGGCGGCGGAGGAATTGCCGTCTTCCGAGCCAATGGCGACGCTCATGGTGGTCGAGGTCTGACTGCCAAGCACCGGCGCCGTGGGTATCGCCGCGCGCGTCCAGGCCGACGCGTTGGCGGTGCCAAGCTCCAGCACATAATTCAACCTTGCCGACACGGTGAACGTGTAGTTCGTGGACGGTGACAAACCTGTCACGGTCTTATAGGTTTCCCAGTAGGTGCCGCCCCACTCCTCCGCCGTCTGCCAGACCGCCGAGGCGCCCACCGTTCCGTCCGCCTGGACATGGGTGTTGCCCCCCACCCCCGGCGAGATCTCGATGGAGTACTCCTCATCGGTGGGATTCCCATCCTGCTCGATGGCCACCCTCAATGTGGATGTGCTCCCCGCCGGCACGGTCAATGCCGGCGGCTCGGGCGGATCGGCCCATGCGGGCACCGCGCCCAACAGAACCGTGACCAGCGTCACCAGCAGCATTGTCCGGAAGGTGTTCTTGGGATTCATGGCACTAGGCCTCCTGCGTTAATTCGTGGGCGACAGCGTTGACAAAGTGTTCTTCCACCCATGCACTCACAGCCATGCCGTTTACGCCGGCGCGGCTTCGGGGTGAAGAAATGAAAAAAGCGCGGACGGAACAATGCCGCCGCGCTTGTCTGCAAATATCCTTTGTTCTACATATTTTTATCCCTGAATTTATCAAGGATATATAAGGATCTAGTCTTAGTGTCTCTAAATAACCCTTTTTCGTATTATTATGTGATATTTTTGTATGGTATGAGTGATTATCATCCCCGACCCACCTCCCCCGAAAACAGGGACGCAAAGACACATTTTGGCTTGAACATCGATACTGCACCTGCGGACCTCCGTGACATGCTCAGGGCCGTTTTCACGCCTGTGTACTGAGTACTGCCCCCAGGCGTGAAACTATGTGGACCTCAAAATCTGTCCCGCACGTGCGTAATACCCCAGCCATGTGCGAAACCTGTGCAAGTTGGCGTTTTCAGCGCATAAGGACACAATACCGCTGTCCTGATGAGAACTGTTTGCGCCTTGATTGTTCTTCCACACCCAAGCCAATACCCCTGCCTGAATGCGGAATGTACTGCACCTACTTCGACCTCGTACCCGAACGAAAACCCCTGTTCGAGCACAAGTGTTGGTCGTTTTATCACATTCTTTACCCAATGTCAAGCACAATTTTTCTCCACCCAATCACTGAACAGTAACGCATGACCTTGCTGGGAGACCTCCAGGCATAGACTTGCTGACGAACCTTCGCGGTCCCAGATCCGGTGCGGCGAGCGCGGCGATTCAGCACAAATGACCGCAACAAAAAGCCTTATGCAAATGCGCGTTCCGACCGCATATTTAGGGCCTATTCAAGCACGTTAGCCCGGTGCTGCTGTACGGTTTTCAAGGCTTTTCCATTCCCGATCTCGATTGCGTGACAATCGTCTGATCAAAACCTGTGCGTGTGGCGCATAAGGGACCGGCAAGAGGGACAACGACAAGCCGCTGCAATTTCACGAAGGTCGGGGAATACTTTTTGTGTGCACACCAGACCGGAAACGTTCGGCGCCAAATATGAGGCCGGGCTGGTGCCTGAGATGCCGTTCAAAACCCCCGACCTCCGCAGGCAAACCGGATATTGCGGCGATTGACAATGTGGTATTCAAAACCTTTCTTCCGTCGTAGAGACGTCCGGGGCTCAATTTGGGACACGGGCTTGGTTTCGCCGTGTGACAAGTTGGCTTCTTTCCATAATTCGCCCGGAGTGCAGTCTGAATTATCCGGGGTTGGACTGACGCAACGCCAACCTGGGCAGCGTGAAGCACCGGCAGGATTGGTGCAGCGGAAAGTGTGCCGTCATTGGGGTTCAACCGGTGGATGTATATTGGCGGGACATGCAAAGTCAACGGATTATTTGCGGGTAGGCTGTACGTCCTTTGGCACGATGCGCGAAAAGGCCATGCAGTGCAAGGCTATTTACATTGCGGACAGGAGAAAACGCGACGGACCGGAAATGGACCGGGGCGGCATCAAGAAACCCGTTGACCTGGTGCCGCCCCGCGAAAGTCGTTGCAGCACAAGTAAATAATGGTGGGCGAGGAGGGGCTCGAACCCTCATGGCCTTGCGGCCAACGGATTTTAAGTCCGTCGTGTATGCCAGTTCCACCACTCGCCCGCGGGGAGCAGTCCGCGCGAAACCGTCTCTGTCCAAAAGGTATACCAGCGGGGGAAGGAGGATCAATACGTGGAAAGGATGAAGGCCAAAGGAGAAAGCGGGCAACGGGGGAGAAAAGCCGAACTGGCGCGAATGGTCAGGATGGACAGGATTGGGATGTCATTGCGGTGGTGTCCGGTCTTGCTTGGCCCTGTTCTCGGCAAGCGATCTTGGGGCCGGGCGGAGCAGTAGGTAGATGCCCAAGAAGGAGAGGAAGAGCCAGACGGTCAGGTAGGGTCCAAGTTCGTAGGGCTGTTCGTAACCCGGAAGGGGGACGTGCGCCCAGGTGGTGTACCACCAGTCCGGGAATATGCGGATTTTGGGGACCCAGGGCATGAGCCAGGGAAAACCGCCATGGGAGATGAGGTCGAAGCAGAGGTGGGAAAAGGCGCCGACGGCCAGGCTCCACAGGACAAACCATCCTTCGCGGAGGATGCGGGCCGGCTTGACCCCGTTACGGAACGCGGCCAGTCCCCGGTTGCACGCGCGCGCCCAGAAGCCGGAGGCCGAAAGGAAGCCTAGCGGCCATGCCGCAAGATGCAGTATCGCCCACAGGACAAGCCCCGCGGGAACACAGAAGCACACCAGCCCGACGAGGGAGTGCCCGAGGCCCTGGCCGAAATGCCCGTACCAGAAGATTCTGGTCGCGTCAACGGCGTCGGGCATGCCGGCACCAACGCAGAGGGCCGGGACATCAAATGCGGCGGGCCAGCGCCGCCAGAGCGGGGCAATCAATCCCTGATGCGATGGAAAACCGAAGGGCATGACATGTAATCTCCCGGTCTTGTCCTTTCAGACCCCGCGGAGACCGCGACGGTGTCAACCTTCAGTACGGCGGCTGCGTGAGGCGGCCGACTGGAGATGAACAAGAATCCGGACGAGAGAGCGAATGGTGATGAATGGAATTCGGGAAGATAAAAGGCCCCGAGCCGACAGGGATGCCTGTGCTTCCAGTGATATGCCGACACCCTGAACAGGGCATACGGTGGGAACAGGGGGAAAATGAAATGGAGGCGGCACCCGGATTTGAACCGGGGTATAAAGGCTTTGCAGGCCTCTGCCTTACCACTTGGCTATGCCGCCTTTGCCTAGATTTTAGGCGATGGGGCCTGGATATGTCAAGTTGAACGGAATCAAGGACGAAGCACAAAGGGTGAAGCGCGCGTGGAACGATTCCCGCCGCCACGGGAATGACGGACAGGGGATGGGTTAGCTCTCCCCCATGTTTCCTGATAGTATGACGGTGCGGCACGGGCCAACATGGAGGTTTTGTGATGCATTCGCGAATGACCGTTTTACTGCTTGCTGTGACTTTGTGTGTTTTGCCCCGCGGCTTTGCCGCGCCGCTGGGACTGGTGATCAATGAGGATAACAGCCATTTCTTTGGAACGCGGCCGGCAGAGATGATGACTGCGGAGGGGCTGAACGCGTTTGTGGACCAGTATGCGGGAACGCAGGTGACGCACCTGTTTCTGAACCCGAACGCGATGCGGGCGAGCCATCGGAGCAGCGTGCGGGACGCGATTTGGGACGAGGGCACGCAGCACATGCCGAAGGCGGAGGAGCCGGGCGGACTGTGGCCGAACAACGCGCGGCTGCTGTGGGAACGGGGGCTGGATCCCTATGCGGTGTGGATTGCGCGGTCACGGGAGAAGGGAATCGTGCCGTGGCTGACGATGCGGATGAACGACGTGCATTCGGTGGACGAGCCGAAGAATTTCATGCACAGCAGTTTTTGGGTGAACCATCCGGAATTTTGGCGGGTGCCGGGCGGGAAGGGCTGGACGGACCGGGCGCTGGATTACGGGCGGCCGGAGGTGCGGGAGCATGCCATGGCGTATGTGAAGGAACTGCTGGAGCGGTATGACCCGGACGGGCTGGAGTTGGACTGGATGCGGTTTGGCTGGCATTTTGCGCCGGGCAAGGAGGCGGAAGGGGCGGAACTGCTGTGCGCGTTCATGCGGGAGGTGCGCGGGCTGACCAAGGCGGCGGCGGAAAAGCGGGGGCACCCGATCAAACTGGGCGCGCGGGTGCCTGCCGACCCGGACGGGGCGCGGGGGCTGGGCATGGACGGGGTGCGCTGGGTGAAGGAGGGGCTGGTGGACATGCTGGTGCCGTGCCCGTTCTGGACGACATCGGATTTTGACATCCCGGTGGAGCGATGGCGGGAACAGTTGGGCGATGCAGCCAAGAACATCGTGCTGGCGCCGGGGCTGGAATACAACATCCGCGCGTGGCCGGGCGGCGGGGCGCTGGCGAACGACCTTGAATCGGTGCGCGGCTTTGCGGCGGCATCCTACTATCGCGGGGCCGACCAGATTTACCTGTTCAACTTCATGGATTCGGAGACGATTCCGGTGTCGCAGAGCGACTACCGCACGCTGCTGGAACAGGGCATGGGCCGGGACACCGTGACGAAGCTGCCGCGGCGGCATGTGGCCACGTTCCACGACACGGTGCCCATCGGCACGTCCAGCGGCGCGCAGCTTCCCATCGAGACGGCGAACGGCGGCGCGGTGCGCCTGAACATCGGTCCCGCGCCGGAGAAGGGCAAGGCGGTGTTTCTGGCGGGACTGGCCGCGCGGGACGGCGTGGACAAGGCGGTGTTGAACGTGACGGTGAACGGAGAGGCATGCCCCGCCGTTGCGGATGGTGAGACTCCGACGAAATATCCCGGCGTGGTGCGGGCGATGCAATTCGAGTGCCCGGTCGGCGCGCTGAAGGCGGGATACAACGAGTTTGGCATCAGGCAGGCCGGGGACACGCCGGGGCAGCAGGCGGTTTGGGCGGAGGTGCGCATAACGCCGGAGAAGTAGGCGTCAGGACTGGGAGAGGAATGCCAACCGCGGAATTCCTGGTACAGCATAGCCGCAGCCAAAGAATTCGGAAGATAAGACAAGGTAACGCAGAGACGCAGGGGACGCAGAGCAGCGCAGAGAAGGAGGAAGATGGAACCACAGGAAGAAACGAAAGAATTGACATAAATCGACAGGATGAACAGGATGGAAGACAGGTGGAGTGGCAGAAGAATCACCGCAGCTTGCGGCAAATCAGTGATATAGCAGTACGGAAGAAGAATGAGGCCGCTTAATCCCTGATAAGGCGTTTCAGCTCCGCCGCGGGGGCGTGGTTCAGGTTGCTGATCATGTGGTCGCAGAGGTCGCGGGCTTCAGCGCTGCGGCCCAAAGCGATGAGGCATTCTGCGCGGTTGTACAGGACACCCTTGTTGTTGGGGAATGCCGCGTCTATGAGATCGAGAATGCGCAGCGTCCCGGAAAAGTCCTTCTTGACGTACGCCTCCCGCGCGGCCTTGTGAAGCCTTAGGACCTCGTCCTTGTCCATTTGCGGCTTCGGCTCCGCCCCGCCTGTGACCGGTTCAGCGGCGGCCGCCAAGGGCACATTGGCCATCATGTCCGCGATGGCGCATTCACAGTTGCCGACGAGTTGCCTCAGGCTGTCGGCCTGGGCCTGCAGCGCCGCCAGGACCGCCGCGTCCGCGGCGCGCCCGGCATCGCGTTTTCGGGACTCCTCCTGGAATGCCTCCCGCTGGTGCGCGAGTTCGTTTTTCAGCGCGGCCACGGTCTGCTCCAGCGCGGCGTGGGTTGCGCGGGTCTCGTCGAGTTGCGCCTGGACGGCGTCCGATTGGGACGACGGCTCCTCCGGTTGGACCACCACCGCCAGGCTTGCCTGCCGGGCCTCGAACTCTTTCCGCAGTGCCTCTATCTGGAGCGCGAAATCACGGCGCAGCGCGTCCGTGGTCTTTGTCAGTACCGCGGGGTCCATTTGAACCTGGGCCGGAGCCTGTGGGGATGGGGCGCTTTGGGCCAGCGCTTTGGAGATCTTCGCCGTAGCGGTCTCCCAGTCCGCGTCGCGTTTTGCGATCTCCTGCTGGAGCGCCCCGACCTGGCGCGCGAAGTCTCTGCGCAGCGCCTCCGTGATCGCTGTCAACTCCGCGTGGTCCAACCCGGCGGCGGCGGGCGCCTGTTGGGGAGCGCTGTTCTGCGCCAGTGCCTGCGCAAGCCGGGCGGCTGTGGCCTCCCAGTCCGCGCCGCGCCTGGTGATTTCCTGCTGAAGCGCCTCCGACTGCCGGGTAAATTCCTGGCGCAGTACCTGCGCGGTGTGCGCCAGTTCATTCTGACTTCCCCTGACATCGTCGAGCATATGCCTCAACGCGTCGTTCTGCGAGAGTGCGTCCGACAGCCGTTTGTCCGCAGTTTCGCGGTCTGCGTTGCGCTGTTGGAACTCCTTGTAGACGGCCTCCATCTGGCAGGCAAAATCCCTGCGCAGCACGGCCATCGTCTGGGCCAGTTCGGCATGGTTGCCCCTGGTCTCGGTAAGGGTCTTGGTGAGCGCGCCGTTTTGTGCCAGCGATTCCACGAGGCGGGCTTTTGCGGCCTCAATCTCCGCATCGCGCTTGAGGAACCCTTTCTGCATCACGTCGCGCTGGAGCACGAACTCGCCCTGCAGCCCCTTCAGAACCCTTGCCAGGTCCGTGTAGGCGGCCTTGAACTCGGCAAGCGACTTCCTGAGCGCGTCTATCTGCGACTGTGACTCGGCCGCTTTGGCGGCGCCGGCCGCGTGTTCGGTGTCGCGCTTCTGAAACTCTTTCTGGACGGCGTCGCGCTGCCGGACGGCATCGTTTTGCAGAAGGGTCACCGCCTTGGCCAACTCGGCGCAGGCGGTCTTGGTCTCGGCGTGCATCTTTTTCAGCGCGTCGGTCTGGGACTGCGTGTCGGTCTGCCTTGCGCTGACGGCGGCCCGTTCGGCGTCGCGCTTCTGGATCTCCTTCTGCACCGAATCCAGCCGGCAGGTGAAATCGTTTTGCAGCGCGGCCAGCGCCTTCGACAGTTCGGCGCAGGCCGTCTTCGTTTCGGTGAGGGTCTTCTTCAGGGTTTCCGTTTGGGACTGCGACTCGGCCAGTCTGGCATTTCCGGCGGCACGGTCGGTGTCCCTCTTTTGGAAGTCCTTTTGCACCGCGTCCCGCTGAAAGATGAACTCGCTCTGAAGCGAAGTCACCGCTTTTGCGAGTTCCGCATAGGCCGCCCTGGTCTCGGAAAGGGACTTCTTGAGGGCGTCGGCATGGGATTGGGTCTCGGTCAGTTTGGCGTTTCCCGCGGCGCGGTCCGCATCGCGCTTCTGGAATTCCTTCTGGATCGCCTCGCGCTGCCGGACGAGCTCGTTTTGCGATGCGGTGACCGCCTTGGCCAGGTCCGCATGGGCCACCTTTGCCTCGGCAAGCGCCTTCTTGAGCGCATCGGACTGTGACTGCGCCTCGGCCAGTTTCGCGTTTCCGGCCGTGTGCTCATTGTCCCGCTTTTGGAACTCTTTCTGTACCGCATCGCGCTGGCGGATGAGGTCGTTCTGCAATGCAGCCACCGCCTTGGCCAGGTCCGCATTGGCGCCCCTGGCCTCCGCGCGCCACTCGTCCTTCTGCGTGCGAATCTGGTCCTGAATGCCGGCCAGCATCCTGAGAATGGCCGAGTAGACTTCCGCGACCTCGTCACCGTCGCCCGCACTGCCGTTTATGGCCTGGCCGGGCGCATCCTTTCGAAACTTGGACAAGTCAGACTGCGCGGAAACGCCCTCGGCGGCCCGCTGCTCCGCCTCGATTCGGATTTGCTCCTCAACCCGCTTGAGTGCGTCCAGAATGGTGCTCATTGTGCGGAATTCCCTTGGTTGCGACGGGTTAGTTTGCCAGAGCGCGCGGGCTTACGCAAGAATCCGAATCTGAAGCGGCGGAGGATCGGGACGGGATTTATGGGATGCATGGGCCGGGAAGCTGGCGGAACGGCCGGGGCGGCGGCCCGCCGAATCCAAAGCACACGCAGTTCTGCCGCGGGTGACGCCCTATTCCTCCGCGTTGACGATGATCACGGAAAGGTCGTCGTAATCACCGCTTTCCGAGGCCGCCTCCATCAGCGCGCGGCAGCGTCCCTTTGCCGTGCCGTACTCCGCGAGTATGCGTTCGATTCTGCCGAGCGACACCACATTGTGCAAACCGTCGGAGCACACGACCAGTGCGTCGCCCGGCAGCATCCACTGCCGCTCGCCGAGCCGGAGTTGGAAAGCCTCCGAGCCCATCGCGTTGGTGACATAATGCCTGTAGTCGCTTTCCAGCGCCTCGTTCTGGGTCAATTCCCCGCTGCGCACCGCCTCCGCCACGAGCGAGTCGTCCTCGGTCATCTGTCTGAGCACGCCGTGGCTGTACCGGTACACCCGGCTGTCTCCGGCATTGAACACGAGATACTCGTCGCGATAGAGAAGCGCTCCCGACAGGGTGCAGGCCATGCCTGCGTATTCCTCCTGCCGCTCTCCAAATTCCAGCACGGCCGCATTTACCCTGCGGGCGGTGTCATACAGCGTTGTTGCCATCGCCCGCAGGTCAGTCTTCTGTGTTTCGCCATGGAAATATGCGTCCAGCGACTCCAGGGTCATCCGCGCCGCAGCGGCGCCGACCGCGTCACTTCCCATGCCGTCGGCCACGGCCACCAGAACGCCTTCCTCCAGTGCCCCCCCGGGCCCGTCGTTTATCTGTGCATACACATCCCCAGACGTGCAGACGGCATGCCCCACCAGAATCACATCCTCGTTTTCCTCATGACGCGGCCCTTTCCCCGTGTGGCCGTACAATGTCATCCGCATCAGACCTGCACACTCCTGTACTACCCTTTACCTCCACCGTTCACCCGTGTGCCTCTGTTACGGCGGAAAAACAAACTACACCCGATCGTTCCCAACAGCGTGCCTGCCGTGTCTCGCGCGGTCTGGGGCACAAAAAGCACCCGCAGAACTGGAAGGCTGACCAGACTTTCCACTCGTTTATCCGCCAGCGCGGTCAAGCACGCCTAGTATTGTAATCGGTTCTACAAATTCTTTCAATATATTCTTTTTGCCACGACAAAATGCCCGGTTCCGAGGCAAATGGGACAGACAGTGTCCTTGTGAACAGGTGTTCGAACGAAACGCAAAATTAACCCAAGTCAGGAAGATCTTTGTATTTTGGCGAAGTTCTGACGAATACTTGAGCCGGCGTTCGCTGCGGGATGAAGATGCCGGAAGCGGAACACAGGAGACACGACGATGATTTCCAGACGCGCGTTCCTCAGAGGCGTTTCAACGGCGGCCGCAGCTTGGGCGGCATCGTCGCCTGGACGGGCGGCCGACAAGTCCCTGAGGCCCAACATCATATTTATGCTGAGCGATGACATCGGCTATGGTGATTTGGCCTGTTACGGCGCAGAACATGTCAAGACACCCCATCTGGACCGTATGGCTCGGGAAGGCGTGCGGTGCATGGACGCCCACTCCACCTCGTCGGTATGCACGCCTTCGCGGTACAGCGTGCTTACGGGCGAGTATGCCTGGCGCAATCCCCTGGGCAACCACATTCTGAGCGGTATGGAACCGCTTTCCATTGACCCCGCCGTCACCACCGCGCCGTCACTGCTCAAGCAGGCTGGATATGCCACGGGGCTGGTGGGCAAGTGGCACCTCGGACTGGGCACGAAGGAAAAGCCCGTGGACTACAACGGCGATATTGCGCCGGGTCCGCTCGATGTGGGTTTTGACTATGCCTTTTTTTACGCGGCCACCAATGACCGGGTGCCCTGTGTCTATATCGAGAACCGGCGGGTGGTGGGGCTTGACCCGGCCGACCCGATTCAGGTGAGCTACAAAGAACCTGTCGGAAACGACCCCACGGGTAAAGAGCACCCCGAACTGCTCAAGATGAAGTCGGATGATTCCCACGCCAAGACCATCGTGAACGGCATCAGCCGTATCGGTTGGATGTCGGGCGGGGAGGCGGCGCGGTGGGTGGACGAGGACATGGCCGACACCTTTACGGGGAAAGCCGTGGCATTCATCGAACAGCACAGGGCGGAACCGTTCTTTCTGTATTTCACGCCCCATGACATTCATGAGCCGATGGCCCCGCATCCGCGGTTCAAGGGCACGAGCACCTGCGGCACGCGCGGCGACATGATCCACGAGCTCGACTGGAGCGTGGGCCAGATTCTGGACGCGCTGGACCGGCTGGGCATCGCGGACAACACACTGCTGGTCTTCAGCAGCGACAACGGCGGCGCGGTGAAGAACACCTATGACGACGGCACCAACGCCGAGCACGGGAAGCAGCCGCCCAACGGTGCGCTGCGGGGCATCAAGGGACAGCTTTACGAGGGCGGGCACCGGGTGCCGCTGCTGGCGCGCTGGCCGGGAAACATTCCGGCGGACAGCACATCGGACGCGCTGATCGGACTCGTGGACCTGCTGCCAACCTTCGCCGCCGCGGCAGGCACCGCCGTTCCGAAAGGTGCCGGGCCGGACAGTGTGAACGCGCTCCCCGCGCTGGCGGGCAGGGCCGGTGAAACGCCGCCGCGCGAGACACTGGTGCTGCACGCCAATGCCAACGGCCCACTCGGTCTGCGCAAAGGAGACTGGATGCTGGTCACGCACAGCAGGGACGACTTCAAAAACGCGGAACTGTACAACCTGAAAAATGACCCGGCGGAGGAGAAGAATCTCGCGAAGGAGAATCCGGAGAAGAAACAGGAGTTGATCGCGCTGCTGAAAGCGGAAATGGCCAGAAAGCAATAGGCACGCAGGACAGCACAAGCGCAAGGGACACGGGAACCGGCGCGGACGAACCCGGACTTGCGCTGACAAACAGCAATAGACCGACGGAAGGAAAAAGATAAAAATGACGGCCGGAAGAAATGTGCTTGGCCCGGCGATAAGCATGATGCTGATTTGCGGGGCAGCCTGGGGAGAGGGTGCTGACGTGGCGTTGCCGCAGGGGGATGCGCGTCCTGCGCTCGTTGCGGGATACTTTCCCGATCGGCTGCATGAGTTTGTGTGGCGAAACTGGGGGGCGGTGGCGGCGGGCAAACTGGCGGAGGTCGTCGGCGGTTCGGAGGCTGAAATTGCGGCGGTGGCCGAGGCCATGGGGCTGCCCCGTGATGTCGTGGTATCGCCGGATATGCGGACGCGGGGTTATGTGACGCTGATTCGGCGCAACTGGCATCTGCTGCCCTATGAACAGTTGCTCACGCTGCTGGACATGGCACCGGAACAGTTGTCGGTCATGCTGCGCGAGGAGGATTTTCTGTGGGTGAAACTGGGACGGGTGAAGCCGCGGTGTGAACCGCTGCGGTACAGTGCGCCCGATGCGGCGGCCAAGGCGCGCACCGCCGAGATTCGCCGGGTGGTGGAGCAGGATTTTGGAGAGGAACTGAACCGTCCCGCCGAGCCCCGCTTTGACTTTGTGCGGAGACTGGCCGAGCCTCTCCCCCACTTTGCCGCGCCGCAACCCCCGCCGGATACGCCGGACATGCCGCGCATCGTCTATTCCTATGTGGCGGTCTACGGCGATCCGCTGATGAACCCGAAACTAAACCCCTATCCGGACGGGTTGCTGCAACGCCTGGCCAATTCGGGGATCAACGGGGTCTGGCTTCAGGCACTTCTGCGCGACCTGGCGCCGGGCGGCGAAACCTTTCCCGAATTTGGCGCCGACCATCAGACACGGCTCGCCAGCCTGCGGGAACTGGTGCAGCGGGCGGGACAGTTCGGCATCGGCGTGTATCTGTACATCAATGAGCCGCGCGCCATGCCGACGGCGTTCTTCAAGGATCGCCCGGACCTGTGCGGTGTCAGCGAGGCCGAACTGGCCGCGCTGTGCACCTCGCAGCCGGCGGTGCGGCAGTGGATGGGCGACGCACTGGCGCACATCTTCAGCGCCGTGCCGGGACTTGCGGGCGTGTATGCCATCACGGCGTCGGAAAACCTGACAAACTGCGCCTCGCACGGCGCCGCAGGGGGCTGTCCCCGCTGCAAGGACCGGACCGACACAGACATTCTGACCGAGGTGGTGGGCGTGATTGAGGAGGGCGTACACCGGGGGAACCCCAAGGCCAGGGTGCTCATCTCCGACTGGGGCTGGCGCGGTCACGGTGATGCGCGGGAAATCATCGCGCGGCTGACGAAGCAGGTGTGGCTCATGTCGGTGAGCGAATGGAGCCTCCCCATCGAGCGCGGCGGGATCAAGAGCACCGTGGGCGAGTACTCCATTTCCGCCGTCGGCCCGGGCCCGCGCGCACTGCCGCATTGGACCGCCGCCAAGGAGGCGGGACTGAAGATCGGTACGGAGATCCAGTTCAACAACACCTGCGAGATCGCCAGCATCCCCTATCTGCCGGTCATGGACCTGGTCGCGGAGCACAGCCACAACCTGCTGGTGTCGGCCCATCCGGAGGCCATGCTGATCGGCTGGACCATGGGCGGCCATCCGTCGCCCAATCTTGAGGTGGTGCGCGAGATGTACAGCATGCCCGAACCTACGGTGGACAGGGTGCTCAACAAACTGGCCGCGGAGCGTTTCGGTGCCGAAGGCGCGGCACACGCGCGCAAGGCGTGGACGATGATGAGCGCGGCCTTCCGCGAGTACCCGTATCACATCAGCGTTCTGTACACCAGCCCGGTGCAGTGCGGTCCCGCCAATCCGCTGTATCCCGCGAAGACGGGGTACTCGGCGACCATGTGGGGCATTCCCTACGACGACCTGAGCGGGTGGCGGGGGCCCTATCCGCCCGAGGTGTTTGCGGCGCAGTTCGAGAAGGTGGCCGAGGGGTGGCGACCGGGCATCGCTGAATTGCAGGCGGCGGTGGACAAGGCGCCGGAGGAACGCCGGGAGGAGGTGCGGGCCGATGCGCGCTTTGCCCGTGCGGCCGCCATCCATTTCCAGTCCGTGGCGAACCAGGCGCGTTATGTGGCAGCCCGCGACAGGCTGGCCGCGCCCGAGACATCCTTGCCTCCCGATGAGGTCCAGCGGTTGAAGTCAGACCTGAGGAAGTCCCTGGAGTCTGAGACAGCGCTGGCCCGCGAACTGTTCACAGTGCTGCGGGAAGATTCGCGAATAGGGTTCGAGCCGTCCTGTCAGTACTTCTATCTGCCGCTGGACTTGGTGGAAAAAGTGGTCAATTGCCGCTGGCTGCTGGAACAGGGCGGGGCACAGACGCAGTAGCCCTGTCTGCAACGGGACTGGAGACGGTTTCTAAAAACCGTCGAAGGGCTTGCCGTAACGGCCAAGGGTTCGGGCGCTGTCCTCCGTCATGGGGAACCTCTCGTTGGGGTAACGGAGGAACTCGGCGTGACCGTCGAGATAGAGGACATTCCCCCCGCCCGGAATGTGTGAGAAATCGGCGGCCCTGGTGGAAACGTGGTCCCACATGAGGGGAATGGCGCTGACGGCATGGGCGGACGATGCCGCGTTGTTGATGTCCGTCACAATGAACCGCTCGATCCCCTCGCGCAGGCGGTGCAGCGTGCTGCCACCGCCGGCGGCCTGTGTGCCGGCGAAGGCCGCAGACACTTCAAAATCCTCATCGCTTGCCGCGCCGCCGGTGTCCACGTTCCTCTGGGCGAGTTCTCCCCAGGGGGTCTGGCGAAACTCGGCCTCGGCGTGCCGCCCGTAGCTGTCCGTCCCCACCGTGCCAATCAGCGGACCCAGAATGTTCACGTCCTTCATGAGGAGCCATCCCGTGTAGTGATAGGGCTCCTGCCCAACCTCCTGCGGCTGAATGACGCCGTCACCGTTGCCTTTCCCCTTGTCGTAGCGCTCGACAATGTCCTTTGTCGCCGTCCACGAGGGGCACCATATGACGTTGACGTCCGACACGTACTCCGGAATCATCGCCGGGCCGTTGAACATCATTTCCGAGCTGAGTTTGCCGTTGATCTGGCGGGTCTGGCGATGGGGCAGCCGCGCACCGCCGCTTTCATTCGCGTACATCTTCAACGCCAGACCAAGCTGCTTGAGATTGTTCTGGCAGTTTGTGCGGCGCGCCGCCTCACGAGCCCGCGCCAGCGCGGGCAGGAGTATGGCGGCGAGAATGCCGATGATGGCAATCACGACCAGCAGTTCAATCAGCGTGAACCCGGAGAATTCTGCCTTCAGGAAAGCGCTTGTTTTGTCACGCAAACTCACAGTCCTGTCTCCATCCCGCAGAACGGCAGGGTAGATGGCGCTGCGCGCCCATTGTCCGAGACTGCGCGGACAGAGGCCGCACTGCCTCTAAAGCGCGCGTCCCGAGCGGTGCTGCCGACCGTTCCCCCTCCGGCGAAACGGCCCGGGATGCCTTCAGGGAATTGTACCGGCCGGGGTACACCTCGCGCACCCATTGCCTGAACGCCATGCCGCTGCCCTCGTAAAGATCCAGCAGACGGCCGA
>CALDSM010000865.1 GCA_937923585.1 uncultured bacterium | reverse complement strand
ACATCCAGTTGGTCCAGGTGGAGCCGTTGTCGCTGAAGCGCATGCGCACCACGCCGCTACCCGTGTCCGCGTAATTCAGTTTCAGTGTGACCGACCGGGTCGTGGTGGTCGCCGCGCCGTTGTTGATGGTGATGCCGCCCGTGGGCACCGACCGGTCCAGCCGGATGTAGTCGCTGTAGGTGGCCGAGCGGTTGTTGGCAAGGTCAATGAACTGGACCCGGACAGTTCGGTATCCGTCATCACCCACCGGAAGCGTGTAAGACCGCGACGGCGTCAGACTCTCATAGGCAGACCAGGTCGAACCGTCGTTGCTGAAGCGCATGCGGGCCACGCCCGAACCGCCGGCATTGTCGGCCCAGGTCAGCCCGACCGTCACATTGCGCGAGTTCGTGCATGATTTGTTGTCGTTGATGATGATCGTACCTGTCGGGGGGGTGGTGTCACCCGCAGTGCAGCGCCACAGAGAGTCATTTAGCGTTGTCCAACCGCCAAAGAGCCAAAACGTGTTCGAGTTGCCGGTCCACGAGACCGCGCCACGGCGCCACCCGGGCGTGTTGGCCGCCGCCGGCGTTCCCAGGGTGCCGTAGGTTGCAGGCTGATTGATGGCATTGGAACCGTTCATCCAGGCCCAGTACCCCGTAACCGGGTCATATCTCCACAAGTCGCTGAAGTTATTGAAGTCCCCCCAGGTGGCCCATTCACCACCTCCGTACAGCCACAGTGCGCCCGAGGCATCGGTCCACGAGGCCGCATCCCGGCGTGCACCGGGGGTATTGGCCTCCGCCGCCGTGCGCAGCGTGCCGTAGTTGCCGGCTTGATTGGTCGTGTTGGCGCCCTTCATCCAAGTCCAGTTGCCCGTGGATGGCGTGTATTTCCACAGATCATTGAGGTAGCCAGTACTCCCGTTGCCGTCACAGCCAGTGCCGCCGAAGAGCCACATCCCCCCCGCACCATCGGACCACGCGACTGCGTCGCTGCGCGCGCCGGGTGTGTTGGCCGCCGCCGGGGTGCCCAGCGTGCCGTAGGTGCCGGCTTGATTGGCCGTGTTTGCGCCCTTTATCCAAGTCCAGTTGCCCGTGGATGGCGTGTATTTCCACAGATCATTGAAGTTGGGAGCATCCCCGGCGACGTCAGGGCCACTGCCGCCGAAGAGCCACAGCGCGCCCGAAGCATCGGTCCATGAAACAGCCTTCGCACGTCCACCGGGGGTGTTGGCTGCCGCCGGCGTTCCCAGCGTGCCGTAGGTTGCGGACTGATTGAGGATTTTGGAACCGTTTATCCAGGCCCAGCACCCCGTGGCCGGGTCGTATCTCCACAGGTCGCTGGATTTCTTCTGATTCCCCCCGCTGTCCAATCCAACTCCCCCATACAGCCACAGCCCGCCCGAAGTATCGGTCCACGAGACCGAATCAGTAAGCCAGCCGGGAGTGTTGCTTGCGACCTGGATGCCCAGCGGGCCGTAGACCGCTGCGGGGCTGTATGATGAATTTGAGCCCTTCATCCAAGCCCATTCGGGGCTCGCCAGGGCCCAAGCGGTCTGGGCTCCCGGCAGCCAGACACATCCCAGCAGCACCGCCAACAAAACGGCAAAGCCCGGCACCCAGTTACTGCTTTCACTCCTCTTTTCCATGTTCAACTTCTCCTTCGTTACTCATTGTCCCGAAATCGCTGGAACTCATACGTCACCGATAGGCTGTCCGCCTTGTCTACAAACCGGACCCGGACCGTTCGGTATCCGTCATTGCTGAAGCGCATGCGCGCCACGCTGAAACCGTTGAGACTGTCCGAATAGGGCATGACTATCGACCCCGTGCGCGAGTTCGTCGCGCAGTCATCTGCACAGGCGAATCCCGATGTCGGAACTCGCGGTTGCCGGGAGGTTGTAGGTGCGATACGCACTGCGACAATAGCCGGGTTCCTGGAAAAAGGCACCTCCCCGCATGACGACAAACCCGCTTCGGGGCGAATCCACCCAGGCCTGGCCGTCCGTGGGGGCGTCCGTGTAACGGCTGTGAAAATCATCCTCGCACCACTCACCCACATTCCCGACCATGTCGTACAAGCCAAAGGCGTTCGGCAGCTTCTGGCCCACCACATGCCCATACTGCAGCAGCGCTTCTGCGCAGTTGCCCCAATACCAGGCGTAATCCGCAATGGCCGTGCCATCCGAGTTCGCGCCCCAGTAGAACCGCTCCGTTGTGTTCGCGCGGCAGGCATATTCCCACTGCGCTTCCGAGGGCAGGCGAAACGTTTTGCCGGTGTGCGTGTTCACCGCTGCGATGAACGAATGCGCATCATCCCAGGATATCCGCACCGCCGGGCTGTCCGGGTCAGAAATCACCGAGTAGTATCCGACCCACGGCGTCGTGTTCATCACCGCCGTCCACTGGCGTTTGGTCAACTCGTACTTGGCCATCCAGAAACCGTCAAGCGTCACCGTGTGCTGCGGCCCCTCCTCTTCCTGCCGGTCCGGTTCCGTGCTCGGGCTGCCCATGGTGAAACTCCCGCCCGGCACCCACACCATCTCGAGCGGCTCGTCCTGCGGCAGCAGCACCGTTTCCGTGGTGCCGGCGGCCATCTGCAGCCTGATGTAGTCGTTGTAAACGGGGGAGTAGTTGCCGGCGCCGTCCAGGAACTGCACGCGCACCGTGCGGTTTCCGTTCTCGGCGGGCAGCGTGTGGGCTTTTGTGGCCTTTTGCGGTTCCCATGACGTCCAGGTGGAGCCGTTGTCGCTGAAGCGCATGCGCGACACCCCGGCGCCCGCATCGGCCCAGTTCAGGTTCAGCGTGACCGACCGGCTGGCCGTGGTCGGTGCGCCGTTGTTGATGCTGATGCCGCCCGTGGGCGCCGTTCTGTCCAGCAGGATGTAGTCGCTGCAGGTTGCCGAGCGGTTATTCGCCTTGTCGATAAACTGCACCCGTATCGTGCGGTGCCCGTCGGCGCCCGCCGGCAGGGTGTAGGATTTCGACGGGGTCAGGCTTTCATAGGCCGACCAGGTCGATCCGTTATCACTGAACCGCATGCGGCCCACGCCTGAACCGCCCGTGTCCGCCCAGGTCATGGCGATGGTGACCGTGCGGTTGTTCGTGGCGGAGCGGTTGCCGTTGATGACGATGGTTCCCGTCGGCGGCGTCGTGTCCGTCACCGCGCGCGCCGCCGGATGCGGCAGCACCGCAACCGCCAGCAACACGGCCGCCAGCGTGAGCCCAAGACCCAATGATACCGCCTTCATAGCATACACTCCATTGTGTTTCGCGCCGCACATCATTCGGCAAACGGCGAAACTGCAACTTATGTGAAGAGTATATAGTGCAAAGGCGGGCAGAGAAATGGGTGGTTTCACCAAGAAAAGGGACAGACAAACACCTAGGTAGATCTACCCGGTTACGCTTGCGCGAGTCCGTTGCGGATGGCGTAGCGGACCAGTTCGCTGACCGAATGCAGGTCCAGCTTGTTCATCATGTTGGCGCGATGCGCTTCGACCGTCTTTGATTTGACTCCGAGGACTTGGCCAATTTCCTTGCTGGACTTGCCGGCCGCAACGAGCTGAATGATCTCGCGCTCGCGCGGGGTGAGCCGCTCTTTGGCGGTTGGCCCATCCGGGTCCTGCCGCATGGGATTCAGATAACTGTCCAACAGTAATCCAGACACCCCGTCGGAGAAGTAGGTCTTGTGCGCGGCCAGCGCCTGCACGGCGGGCACCAGATGCCGCCGGGCATCGGTCTTGAGCACCATGCCGCGCGCCCCCGCAGTGAGCACCTCGCGCGCCAGCTGCTCGGAGTCGTGCATGGTGATGATCAGCACCTGGGTTTCGGGAAGGGCCTTCAGGATCTGCCGCGTGGCGTCGGCGCCGTTCAATTCGGGCATGCTGAAATCAAGCACGGCAATGTCAGGCTTGTGCCGCAACGCCAGCGACACGGCTTCGCGCCCCGTTGCGGCCTCGCCACAAACGGACCAACCTGCCTGCGAGAGGATCAGCGTTCGCAGGCCTTCCCGCACAATGTCGTGGTCGTCGGCTATAAGTATGCTTAACGGCTTGAGTTCCACAGCTTTTTTCCTGCGGGAATATTAGCACAAACCGCAGTCCGGTTCGCACCAAGTCCGTGCAGCCCGGTTGTGCAGACGGCCCTCCGGGAACATTTTGCAAACGGCCAAGAGCACCCACATAATGTTCATGGTGCGGATGCCCCACTCTTGGTCCGGTACCCGCGCAGTTCTCGACATCCACAGGCCGGTGGAAAGGGGAGATGTCCATGTTCAAGAATGGGACGCGCATGGCTGCCGATGGCGGCTTGCGATTCGCCGTTCTGGTGGTGTTTGCCTGTGCCGCGGCGTGGAACGCGGCCGGTGAAACCCGCGGCAGCACAACCATATCCAGTGAGGCGCTGGACGTTTCCGGGCCGACCGGCATTTTCGTTAAACCGGCGCCCATCCGCTACCGCTTGGGGGACGATCCGCAGTGGAAAGAGCCCGATTTCAACGACGAAGACTGGGACAGGACGGACATTTTCAGATACCCGCTGGACAACCCTCAAGCCGTCTCCCCCTTCCCGCCCGTCTGGTTCCGGTTTGACCTCCATTTTGCCCCGGACCTCATTGGCCGACCGGTCGTGTTCGCCTCATACCACTTCTACGAACCGGACATTCAGGTGTTCCTGAACGGAACCCGGGCGGCAAATCTGCAATTCATTGACCCCACGACCGGGAAAATGCCGCGGTGCTTCGTGCCGCTTCAAACGGACTATGTGGTTGCATTGCGCTGGAATCCCGAGAATTGGCGTGTGGGCCGCGCATTGGGCCGGGAGGGGGAAGAAGTAAAGTTCATTCCGTCCATCCGGGATTACGAGGCGGTGCTTCTGAAACAGGAGCGTCTTGCCGTCAATGACCATGCTTATGCCCTGCACCGGATCGTCCTGATAGGTGCGTTTGTTGTGTTCTTTCTGTTCCACTTTGCCCTGTACACGCATTATCCCCTGCGGCGCGAGAACATCTACTACGGCACGACGACCCTGCTTTGCCTGCTGGCACTGGCATCGCTCCATGTCTCCGAAATCTATCGCTACAGCGGGCCCGTCTGGTATTGGTCCTACGTGGTGCTCTTTCTTGGGATCATGCCGTTCAGCGTGATCAGCGGGGCCGCCCTGCTGAAACTGCTCCTGACTGGACGCGTCGGGCGGACTTTGCCGTTGTACCTGACCGCCGGTGTCCTGATGCAAATTGCGCATATCCAGACGCCATGGGTCAGCAACACGGCGATGCAATGCTTTCCTTTGGTGGTGATTCCGGAACTCGCATGGGTCGCGTGGTTAAGACTCCGCCGGGGAGGGCTGCCATTCAGTTGGATGGTGGTGGGCGCACTGCTCCTCGTCTGCGTCGTCTTGAACGCCGTCGGCGCCGCCCTCGGCTTGGACAGCGACTCCGGGTTCATCCGGTATGCGGCCTGGTATTTCTTTGCGTTCTTCCTGCAGATTGTCGCCGTGGCATTTGCGCGCGAATATGCCCGCGACAAGAAGCACCTGGAGGCGCGGACGGTCGAACTGGCCGGAGAGATCGCCGAGCGCGAGCATGCGCAAGAGGCGTTTCAGGGCATCTCACGCCGCCTGCTGGACGTGCGCGACGAGGAACGGCGCCGCATGGCCCGGGAACTGCACGATTCCGTCGCCCAGGACCTTGCCGCCATGGTCATGATGGTCGGGCAAATCGAGGACAGCCTGCCTGCGAAAAGCCCGGAACAGGCCAAAACGCTTGAGACCACCCTCGACCTCGCCGGCAAATGCGCGCAGGAGGTGCGGACGATGTCCTATCTGCTCCACCCGCCGCTGCTGGACCAGCTTGGGCTGGTTCCTGCGTTGCGCGCGTACGTGGACGGGTTCACCAAACGAAGCGGCATCCGTGTCACCGTGGAAGTCGGGCCTGATTTTGCCAGAATGCCGGCCGATGTTGAACTGACTCTTTTCCGAATCGTGCAGGAATGCCTCGGCAACGTTCACCGCCATTCGCACAGCGTCACTGCCCACGTAACGCTAGAGCAGGGCGCCGACGCAGTCCTCCTCAAAGTGCGGGACACAGGCGAGGGAATCCCCCCAGACACACTCGCGGCCATACATGAGCGCCGGTCTTGCGGGGGCGTGGGCGTTGCAGGCATGCAGGAGAGGCTTCAACTTCTGAAGGGAATGTTCCGCATCGAATCCGGCCCGGGCGGGACCACGGTTCAGGCCTCCGTTCCCCTTGGAAGCAACAATAGTTGAAGACCCCGCTGGGTAGATGGTTGCCACAGTCTGGCCGGATCTCCGGATTGTCCACCAACGGCGCAGGCTGCAAGTCCGGCACAACGTCGCGGTATTCCGGCTGCGTTTCCGGCACGTTCAGCAGCCTCTCCAGGAAATCAACGGGCATCGTGCGCGTTTTCTGGAACGGGAACCGCCGTTCGCGGTCCCAGTGCGTGCTGGATATGACATGAACCACGTGCCATGCAGCCATGGTGTGGATCTCCGTGGGGTTGAGTGAATGGCGCATACTGTTGCCATGGGGGGGGGCGGCAAGTCAATCAGGCTGCGGAAGAGCGCCGCGCGTATTCATGTGCCCACTGGCCCGGCGCTTTCCCCTTCCTTTTCTCGGCGCCGGCCGAAGATCGCGCCGGAGGCAGTTTCCGCGAATCGGAAAGCTTGCGCCGACGGCAGAGACATTAACTATAATGGCGTGTGCTTCAAAGGGCAGCATCCGACCTCGATCCCAAAACTGGAAAGGGCGATATCATGAGCAGTATGACCCGCAGGAAGTTTATCGGCACCTCGGCCAAGATCCTTGCCTCGGCGCCGCTGGCGGGCGCCATGGGCACCCTTCACGGCTGTTCGAGGAAGGTTCCGCCCAATATTCTGGTGCTCATGGTCGATCAGATGCAGACGCCGCCGGAAGGCTATGGGGATGATGAGGGTGCAGCCCCGGGACTGAAGGAGATTCTCGGCTTTCGGCCCCTCTCTTCCGAAAATGAGTACGCCAAGTATTTTGAGGGCCTGCTGCGGCTGCGGCAAAACGCGGTTGTCATGAGAAAGCATTACACCGCGTCGGCCGCATGCGTTCCAAGCAGGGCCAGCATCATGACCGGCCTGTATCCAAACCAGACCGGCGTCACCCAGACGGACGGAAACTACAAGTCACCCAACGATGTGCCGTTCCTTGATCCCGAGGGCGCACCGACCATCGGCGACTGGTTCCGTGCCGCCGGGTACCGCACCCATTATTTTGGAAAATGGCATGTGTCCGAAACCGAAGACACCGATTATCTGGAACCCTGGGGATTTGAGGGCTGGGAGCACTCCTATCCCGAGCCCCATGGCGGGCCTGCCAGCAATCTGGGCGTGTACCGCGATGTGGAATTTACCCACTCCATCGTTGATTTCCTGTCGGACAAAGGCACCGACACGGACGCCACCCCCTGGCTTGCCGTAGGCTCGCTCGTGAACCCCCATGACATCAGCGCCTATCCCATCAACTGGCAAACGCCCCCCGTGCCTGGACAGGCACCCACCGGCAAAGGCGTTGTGGACTGGGCGAATTATCCCCCGCCGCCCACCATCCCCCCCCAAGGCGCCACCAGCCACCCGGGGGGTGTACATGAGACAAACGTCGTCGAGTTGAACCCGGACGGCTTTCCGCAGAACAACAGTTCACTACCGCGAACCTACGGCGAAACCCTTCAAAACAAGCCGCGGTGCCAGAAAGACTACTCCCTCAAATGGGGGCTGGCAATGGAATCCAACACCGATTACGGCCTTCGCGGCACCCCCTTTACGTCACCGCAACCGTTTCAGCTTCAGGGCGGACAGGCCGAAGCGTGGTCCCTCAGCTACAACCAGTTCTACTTCTACTGTCATTACCTTGCGGACCTGCAGTTGCGGAAGATTCTTCAGGGGCTTGACGACAGCGGCCTGACCGAAAACACCATCGTTGTCTTCCTGTCCGATCATGGCGAACTGGCGGGCGCCCACGGCGGCGCCATTCAGAAATGGCACAACGCCTATGAAGAAACGGTGCGGGTGCCCATGATCGTGTCTTCGCCCCTGGTCAACAGCAGCGAGACCGAGATGCGCGAGATCCATCAACCCACCAGTTCCATCGATCTGGCGCCGACGCTGCTGGGCCTGGCCGGTTTGAGCGAGCAGGATCTTCGGCGCGCCATGGAAGAGGGCGGCCATGCACCGGTGAAGACGTTGGCCGGCGCCGACCTGTCGGCCCATGTGCGGGGGAGGTGCTTCGGCAGCGTCACGGGGCCGGACGGAATGCCGCGTCCCGGGGTCTTCTTCATGACCGATGACATGATCACGGAAAGAGGCGCCAATCCCCTGGACCCGAAGCCGGCGCAATATGAGGCCTTTCTTGACAATGTGGAGGACCGGCTCAAAGAGGGTTATGACCTTGCTTCCGGTCCGGTCCGGCAGCCCAACAATCTTCGGGCACTGTGTACCGGAGACTGGAAACTCGTGCGCTACGCCGACCCGACGGGCGTTGAGGCCGATGAATGGGAGCTGTACTGTCTGGCGACGGATCCTGTCGAGGAAACGAATCTGGTTGACTTCGCCACCGGCGTGCTGCGCGGGGATAGTACCGTTCCGGGAATGACAAGGCATGAACTGGAACGCAAACATGGGCAGTTGAAAAAGGAACTTGCCCGGCAGGAGGCCATTGTCTTCGACACCACCTCCTGATTCAGGCCACCGCCACAATTCCCTGCGCCAGTACTTCCTATTTTTCGGGGTCGGCTGGCGGCGGCGCCGGAGGCAATTCCTGCGAATCGGAAATCTTGGTGAAGGTCATGTCACCGACAAAGGCCTCGGGGTGTCGGGCACATTTCTTGATGAATGCGCGGACCTGTTTGGTGCTGTCGGTCAGGTAGAGCCAGCCCTGCTCGCCCTTTTCGTACAGTTTGACATGGCGTATCGCGCAGGGCCGCCGGTTGAGATAGGAGTCAAACCACTCCATGCTGGGCAGGAGGAGTCTGAACGAGCCTTCTTTCAACTCGACCTTGGCAAACAGGTGAACGGGCATGCAGAGGGGCGCGTCCTTGCTGCCGTTAAGCGAAAAGAGGTCGCCGAACAGTTCGCCGCCAATCTTGGTCAGATGAACGCGGAAAGTGTTCAGGCTGCCGTCATCCTCCGTGAACCGCAGCGTGAAGGAACCGTGCGGGCCGGACGAAATTACAAGCACACCCTTCTGGTCCTCCGTGGTCCATGTGCCGAGCACGCCGGACAAGGACACCGTGTCTTCCTGGGTGTAAATGGGATGCACGGAGCCAACGCCCGAACATCCCGCCAGTGCGCATCCCAACAGAAGCGCAACAAGTGCGTGTTTCACCGCCGAATCTCCTCTCCTGACTGCATTTCAGCCTTCGCGCTTTTTTCATTTTCAACTCAACCTGCACACACTCTACACGCAATGTCCCGCTTCCGCAAGGCCGACAAATCGGAGTTTACGGTTTTCTTGAATTTAGCAGAAACAGTCGCTATGCTGTGCTTCGAATTCAATTAAGGCGCGGCTGGCCGTGTCGCATTCGCCGCTTCGGGCGGCAAGGAGCGTTCCATGTTGGGCATCAAGGATTTTTGGGTCTTCTTGGGCTATGCGCTGAGTGTGGCGAGCACGCTGCTCTGCATTGCCTACGGGCTGGCGACCTGGAACAAGGGTGCCGAGCCCATCCGTCAGGAAGATGTGACCTGGGCGCAGGACGAAAAAGCGGACGAGGAACAACCCGGGGCCTGACCCCGACGGCTGGAGAGGGAATCCCATGAATCTCATGACCATTATTGTTGTCATTCTCTATATCGGCATCACCGCCGCGCTCGGCTATGTGGGATGGCGCCAGACCAAGACGGCCACGGACTATCTCATCGCCGGCCGCCAGGCGCACCCGGTGGTGATGGCGCTGTCCTACGGGTCCACCTTCATCAGCACGGCGGCCATCATCGGGTTTGGCGGCGTGGCCGCCAACTTTGGCATGGGTCTGATGTGGCTGGTGTTTTTTAACATCTTCGTGGGCATCTTCCTTGCCTTCGTGGTGTTCGGCGGGCGCACGCGCCGCATCGGCCACCACCTGAACGCCCACACCTTCCCCGAACTGCTGGGCAAGCGTTACAACAGCCGCTTTCTGCACCTGTTCACGGCGCTGGTCATCTTCTTCTTCATGCCGCTGTACGCCATGGCGGTGATGAAGGGCGGCGCGGCGTTCCTGGCAACCACGTTCGGACTCACACCGCAGATGGCGCTGTACGTCTTCGCGCTGATCGTGGTGGCTTACGTGATCCCGGGCGGGCTCAAGGGCGTCATGCTAACCGACGCATTGCAGGGCGGCATCATGCTCGTGGGCATGATCATCCTGTATGTATGGACCTACTCCGCGCTGGGCGGCGTGACGCCCGCGCACCAGGCACTCACGGATATGGACGGCCAGGTGCCCGCTTCGCTCACGGCCATGGGCCATCAGGGCTGGACCTCGATGCCCAAGTTTGGTTTTGCCGCTGGGGGCGCGCCCGCGGCCGAGGCGCACCAGTACGACCTGTGGTGGACCATGGTGACCACGCTGATGCTGGGCGTGGGCGTCGGCGTGCTCGCGCAGCCGCAGCTTATCGTGCGGTTCATGACGGTCCAGTCGCAGCAGGCGCTCAACCGCGCCGTCATCATCGGCGGCATTTTCATCTTCTTCATGGTCGGCGTGACTTATGCCGTCGGCTCCCTCTCCAACGTCTACTTCGCGCAGAACGAGAAGATCGCCTGCAAGATAGTCGACGAAGCCGTGCTGATGGATCCGGGCGAGAAGGGCGACGCGAAGCTGGCCCTTCTCGGTCCCGACGCGCCGGAAGAGGTGAAGAAGCGCGCCAAGACCTTTGTGGCCTACCGCATGCCCGGAGAGGACGTCGGCCAGACGCCGCATTACGTGCTCAAGACACCCGCCATGAAGATTGCCAGGGGGGAAAACGGCGCCCCGGACACTATTCAGCCGGGCCTGATCTCCATCGCCCGCACCATCGACAACGTCACCACCATGAAGGGCAACGTGGACCGGATCATCCCCATCTACGTGAACTCGGCGCTGCCCCGATGGTTTGAGGTGGTCTTCCTGCTCACGCTGCTGGCCGCGGCCATGAGCACGCTGGCCAGCCAGTTCCATGCCATCGGAACCTCCATCGGCCGCGACGTATATGAGGAAATCACGGGCCGCGCGGGAAGCACGGTGGTGGTCACCAAGCTGGGCATTGTAGTCGGCCTGGTCATGGCACTCGTGCTCGGCAATATGGCGGGCGACAGCATCATCGCCGTGGCCACGGCCATCTTCTTCGGCCTGTGCGCCGCGTCGTTCCTGCCGGTGTACCTGGCGGGGCTCTACTGGAAGCGCCCGGGACCGCGCGCGGCCATCGCCAGCATCGTCGTCGGTTTCCTGGTCAACACGTTCATGATGGTGTTTGTGAACGCCAAGGAAGCTGCCGGTGTCGGCCTGTGCCAGGCGTTGACCGGCAAGCCCACGATCGTGCCGCCCACGTGGAGCGTCACGTGGAACGTGGTGGACCCGCTCATCGTGGCCCTGCCCGCCGCCGCCATCACCCTGGTGGTATGGGCGCTCATTGACAAGCCCATGGATCCGGCCTACGCCGACTACGTGTTTGGCGGTCCCAAGCCGAAGAAGGGCTGATCCGGCAACCGGATTATCCGGCCGACGGACATCGCTGGAATGCACTGAAGAACCGACTGACGCGGGAAGGCGGTGAAAGGCTGCAAATTGCAGCCGGTTGGAGATGGCCGCAGGGGCGAACACTGCGGTCCGCCGCCGCATCCGCAGTCCGGCCGGCAAGGCGACCGGCGAATACCCGGCGGGAGCCGGGTGTTGTGAATAGGCGGCCTCTTGGCCGCGCCGACAGCCTGAATTCATGGGCGGGCCTGCATCGGAAAGCCGCAGACCATGCATGATTTTGATCTTCTTGAAATACTGGCCATCGGTTTTTCCGCCGCGCTGATCCTTGGCCTGGTTACCCACCGGCTCGGGCTGTCGCCCATTGTGGGCTACCTGCTGGCGGGCTTTCTCGTCGGCCCAAACTCTCCCGGATTCGTGGCCGATGCCCGTCTGGCCGGCCAGCTCGCCGAGGTCGGCGTGATCCTGCTGATGTTCGGCGTGGGGCTGCATTTCAATCTCAAGGATTTGTGGGCGGTCCGGGGAATCGCCATTCCCGGAGCCGTGGTGCAAAGCCTGTGCGCCACGGCCATGGGTGTCGGCATTGCCGTGGCCGCGGGACAGACCGCCGGCGCGGGCCTTGTCCTGGGCATGGGACTGTCGGTCGCCAGCACAGTCGTCCTGATGCGCGTGCTCATGGACAACGGCATGCTCAATTCCGTCCACGGCCACGCCGCGGTGGGCTGGCTCATTGTCGAGGACATCTTCACCGTGCTCGCGCTGGTGCTCCTGCCCGCCATGGCATCCCTGCTGGGTCAGGAGGGCGGCTCCGCGGCCAGCCTGCCGCTCGCCCTGGGCATGGCCGTGCTCAAGCTGGCCGCCCTGTGGGTACTCATCATTCCGCTCGGCGGGCGTGTCGTTCCCTGGCTTTTGTCCCACGCCGCGCGCACCCGTTCAAGGGAACTGTTTGTCCTGTCCGTCATGGTGCTCGCCTTTGTGATCGCCACCGGTTCGGCGGTGGTTTTCGGGGCCTCCGTCGCGCTCGGCGCCTTCCTCGCCGGCATGGTCGTGGGCAAGAGCTCCGTCAGCCACCAGGCGGCCTCGGACATGCTGCCCATGCGCGACGCCTTCGCCGTGCTCTTCTTCATTTCAGTCGGCATGCTGTTCGATCCCGCGTTTATCCTGGCCCAGCCCGTCCTGGTGCTCGCCTGCCTTGCCGTCGTGCTCGTGGGCAAGCCCCTCGTCGCATGGATCGTTGTCATTGCCCTGGGCCACCCCGTGCGCACCGCACTGACCGTCGGAATGGGTCTTGCCCAGATCGGCGAATTCTCCTTCATTCTGGCCCAGCAGGCCGTGCAGCTCAACCTCATGCCCCGCGAGGGTTACAGTGTGCTGGTCGCCTGCGCGCTGATATCAATCACCCTCAACCCGGCCCTCTTCAAAACGATCAACGCCCAGGAAGACCTGCTGCGCGGTCTCCCGCGGCTGTGGAGACTGCTCAACCGCAGGGCCGGGCGTCAGGGGCAGGACGCCAACGACCGGACGCGGAACCTGCTGGAGGTTTTGGACGGCCCGGCCCGGGCCATCGTCATCGGCTACGGCCCCGTGGGACGCGGCGTTGCCCGGCGCCTGCTTGATCTCAACATACAGCCTGTGATCATAGACCTCAACGTGGACACCGTGGATCGTCTCGTCGCCGAGGGCCAACCCGCAGTCTATGGCGACGGAAGCCGCCCCGACATCCTCAAGCAGGCCGGCATAGATCAGGCCCGGTTTCTGCTCATTACGCTGCCTGAACTGTTCGACACGCTCGCGGCGGCTGCGCTTGCGCGCGTGCTCAACCCCAAGATCTGCGTGCTTGTCCGGACCAGATATCTCGGGTCCAAAGTACTGTTCGAGGAAATCGGTGCCACCGTTTCCTGCGAGGAGGAGGAAGTTGCCAGGGCCATGGCCGAGGCATTGCAGCGGCAGGAGAATTTGCCGTCCTGACATAAGGCCTCCGCCCGTGGTCGCATCGCGGGAGCCGTGTGACCTGGAGGCCGACCCGCGGGAATTGCACAACATCGCCGCCCGACAACCGGGGCTACCCGGGAACGGGAAGACACCCTGGAAGGGTGAATTCAGGCCAAAATGGGGGCAAACGGGCTCACCGAAGACCCGTTGACGGCTTATGGTCTGACGCTGGGAAAACGGACGGAATCTCATTGACCGCTATTGTATTGTCTCAGGTGCCCCCTCCAAGACAGGCTTAAAGCCGGCGCGGCCCCTCCGTTTGGTGGGAAAAGCCAGCAAATCGCAGATTTCTCACTGGAAATATATGAGGCAAAAGTGGTATACCAACGTCGGTGCATTCCGCACAACGTATCTTCTTTTCTTTCCATGGGCCGTCATGCCCGCGTTCCCGCGGCATGGCAACACAGGGAACTTCCTCGTCGAGGCTCCTCAACGCAGGTTAGGAATCCATGCTCG
>CALDSM010000864.1 GCA_937923585.1 uncultured bacterium | reverse complement strand
CGAAAGCGCATGAACCACAGCAGAGAGCACGGGAACATGAGGTGGCCCCACGTCGAGGGCGACTCCGGGTCCATGAACTTCTTCAAGGTGATGGGCTGGGAAGGCTCCACCGTCATGGCCGTGGTCTCAGAGAAGAACAAGCGCCACGAGGGCATGAACATCATGGAAATCGCGCGCGAGCAGAAAAAGCATCCGCTCGACGCCGCCTGCGACCTCCTGCTGGAGGAGAACGGCCACGTGCTCGTCTTCGAGACCATGGGCGAGCCCGACAGCCCCATCGCCGAACGCTCCACCTTTGCCCCGCTCAGAGATCCCAACGTGGCCATCTCCACCGACACCATCCTCATGGGCATCGGCCGCCCCTCCTATCTGTTCCACGGGTGTTACCCGAAATTCCTCGGACGCTACGTCCGCGACAAGAAACTGCTCCCGCTCGAAACCGCCATCCGCAAGTGTACCGGTCTGCCCGCCGAGCACTTCGGCCTCAAGGACCGCGGCAAGATTGCACAGGGCTCTTTTGCCGACATCGTCGTGTTCGATGCGACCACCGTCGCCTCAGGCGCCAACTTCCACGAACCCGCCGGCCCGCCCACGGGCATAGACCACGTCTTCATCAACGGCAAGATGGTCGTGGACCACAGCAGAATTACGGCCACGCCACGCGCGGGTAAAGTATTGCGCGGCAACAACTAAGCGAGCACATTTACATTTTACTCAGTATACTGAGTAAATTTACTCACTGCACTGAGTGAAATGCAGAGAAGGGACCGCACCCTCCGTGCGCTCCCCTCCGAAGTCTTGGATTTCAGGCCATCCCATCCCCGCTCTCATTTCTCCCAGACCTCCCATGTCAGCTGTTCTTCATTGTCAATTGTCAATTATCCATTGTCAATTAATACCTATTTTCAGCACACACTCCCCTAAGAAATGCAACACTTGGTGCAGATCTTATAGGGGTACTTGTAACGGAAGTCGGGACCAACCCAACAGGAGAACGGCCATGAATCTCGAAAATCCCACCCAGTCCCAATCCCACCTGACCCCGGCAGAACGCGCCAATATTACCGACCTCGTCGCTTCCTTCCGGCAGCACTTCACAGAACGCGGCACCCAAAAAAGCCCCTTCCTCACCCTCCGCCTGCGCGGCTTCCTCCAGCAGGTCATCCTCTGTGACCGGCTCGAAACCGCCCTTCTCACCGACGCCAAAGAGCTCACGCCCGAAGCCGCCGCCCACCTCGGCAAGGCCTACGACCGGTATCATCGGTCCCTCAAGTCCCTCGAAGACACGGCCAACAAACTCACCCCCACCGCCGAACCCCGCCCCAAATCCGCCGACGCGGCCAACCACGCCGCAAAACCCCTCGCCGACCTTCCTATCCCCTCCCACACGCCCAACCCCACCCCCATCGCGTCCAGCGACACTCCCCACAATCAAAGCCAAGACTCCCCGCCAGCCGCTCCCCCCACAAGTCCCACTCGTCCCACAGGTCCCACCCTCCTCTCCACACCCCCGCCCAACCCCATCCCTCCCACTGAACAATCCCGCAAAACACCCCAACCCGTCATCCGCGTTCCCCGGCCGACCCCTTTCGTCCAGCAGCAACACCGCAGATAGCGGCCCCTGTCCCGGCCAGCCAGCCCACCGGACACCTATGACGCACACCGCCTGGCCGTCCGTATCGGTCCGTGTTCGTCCGTGTTCGTCCGTGAAAGTCCGTGTCGGGCACCGGCTTGGCTGCAATTCCCGACTTCTACCTCGTCCCGAGCATCACCCGGTGAAGTACACGTAAGCGAAAATGATGGCCGCCATCACCGCGCACGACGCCAGCACTTCCCGCGCGCCCCAGCTCGCACGGCTGTCCGCGCGGTGCTCGTCCGTGACCGTGGCAAAGGTCAGGTTCTTGATCTGCTGCTCGTCCGGCGCCGGCGTCAGGTAGCTGAACAGCACCATGACCGCCGCCGAAATGAGCGTGATCAAAATGCTGAAATACTGGAAGTTGATGTTGTTCACGATCCAGAAGAACGAACCCTCGCTGTAATGGAAGTTCGGGTCCAGCGTGCACGGCGTGTCCACCGCCATGCGGAACACGCCCACGATGAAGCCGATGATCATCGCCCACAGGCAGCCCGTCGCGTTCAGCCGCTTCCAAAACACGCCGAAGAAGAACACCACGAAGATCGGCGGCGCAAGGTAGCCCTGAACGGACTGCAAATAGTTGTACAGGCCGTGCGCGCCCTTCACCACCGGAATCCACGCCATTGCGATGGCCACCATCACGCCCGTGGCGATGCGGCCCATGCGAACGATTTCATGCTGCGTCGCTTTCGGGCGCAGCTTCTCGTAAATGTCCACTGTGAACAGCGTTGAACAGGCGTTAAAAACGCCCGCCAGCGAGCCCATCAGCGCCGAGAGCAGCCCGGCGACCACGATGCCCCGCAGGCCCGCGGGCAGCAGGTACTGCACCATCAGTGGAAACGCGCTCTGCGCGCCGTTCGGCTGGTTGAAGGCTTCCGTCAGCGTGGGAATCTTGTCGGTCTTGACCAGCGCGAAGCAGATCAGGCCGGGGATGATGAAGAGGTACACCGGGAAGAGCTTCAGGAACGCCGCGAAAATCGAACCCTGGCGGGCGACCTTCTCGTTCGGCGCGCCCAGCGCTCGCTGCACAATGTACTGGTCGGTGCACCAGTACCACAGGCCAATGACCGGCGCACAGATCGCCATGCCCAGCCACGGGAAGTTGCCGTTGAAGTACCACGCCTGCCGCACGATGTTGCCCGCCCCGTCCAGTTCCTTCACCGGCGCCCACGTGGCAATGGTCCCCGCCGGCACCAGCGGCTTCCACAGGTTGAACATCTCGGACCCGCACACGGACCGCAGTTCGCCCCAGCCGCCCAGCTTGACCAGACCGTACACCGTCAGCAGCAGCGAGCCGCTGATGAGCACCACCACCTGCACTGCGTCGTTGTAGGCCACGGCCCGCATGCCGCCCAGCGCCGTGTACAGACCCGTCAGCACGATGACCGCAATCGAGCCCACCCAGAAACTGTCGAGATGCACCGGGCCGATGTTCAACTGCAATTCGGGAAGCAGCGCGCCAAACACCACGCCGCCCGCGAAGATGCCCACCGCGATCTTCGAGACGATGAACGTCAGCAGCGAGGAAACGGACAGGATGTACCGCGCCTTCGTGTCGAAACGGCGCTCCAGAAACTCCGGCATCGTGAACACCAGCGACTTCGCGTAAAACGGCACAAACACCCACGCCAGCACCAGCAGGCACCAGGCGTGCAGTTCATAATGCGCCAGCGCCACACCGTCCTTCGCGCCCGATCCGGCCAACCCGACAATGTGCTCCGAGCCGATGTTCGACGCGAAGATGGACGCGCCGATGACCCACCAGCTAAGGTTGCGTCCCGCGAGGAAGTAGTCCGCGGCGGTGTCCTTGCGCCGCGACACCACCCACCAGGCCACGCCCAGGAGCACGCCGAAATAGACGGCAATCGCCGCCCAGTCAAGACCGGTCAGCGTGGAACCGCCGAGCACTA
>CALDSM010000863.1 GCA_937923585.1 uncultured bacterium | reverse complement strand
GCCGACGGCGCGGGCCCACATGTCCTGCGTGCCATTCCAGCCGGCGTCAATCCACCAGGTGTCCACGGGGAACTTGTGGGCGGCGATGTTTCTGATGCCCTCGATCATGTTCGCTTCGGTGGAGCCCTCAAAGGGAATGACGCCGTGGGGCGACGCGGCGATGGGCGGCTCGACCGTCTTGCCGCCGGGGCGGGGCGTGTAGTGTTTGAGCAGCAGCGCGCGCAGCAGGTTGTTGCCCCGGAGGGAGTCGTTGCCCCTCCAGAACAGGAGCAGTATCGCGGGGGTGCGGATTTCCTCACCGGGATGGAGCCGCAGATGGGTCTGTTCCATGCCCCCCCGAATACGCATGCCCTCGGGTACCGGCTCAAAGGATGCCGCCCATTGGCCGGTCCAGCCAATGCCAAGGATCACACCGTCGCGGTTGGGTCTGGACAGATTGAAAAAGGGCAGCACACCGTCTGAGGACCGGCCGCCGTCAGGCGCAAAGCTCACCGTCTTGTCAAGGGTGGTTTCTTCCGGGGTGAAATCGCGGGCCTCCTCATGGCTGCCCCGCGCGTGCAGCAGGCGGAACGGACCCTTGTCCGTCTGTCCGCCGACGATGTGGTCCACCGGCTGAACGTCGCTCAGGATCGCGGTGTCAGCCTTGCCCGTGTTCTTGAACCACAGAGTCCATTCCATGGCGGGAAAATTGGTGTATTCAATGCCCACACAACGCGTCACGAGGCCCGACACGCCGTCTGTCCAGACCAGCGTGTGCTCCGTCCGGTCCGCATCCAGCGCGCGCGAAGATGCCTCGGCCCGGCACCGGGACAGAAACGCGGCACTGTCTTCATGGTCATAATCGAAATGAAACAGCGGTTCCTTGGGCGTTTGCAGGTGCTGCTCCGCCCACAAGTGCGCGTCGCCTATCTCACGGTCCACTGTTGTCGTGAGCGCCGAGGCAGGCAGTTCGAACAGCGCAAGCAACAGCGCACACGGCACGGCGGCAAAGACGTTACGCATGATGAATCCTCCTGGATGCACTCTTGTGCAGGACACTGTCCTATTCCAGTCGTATTTCCGCGCGGACTTCCTCGCCGACGGGCTTGGTGAGGGTGAAGCCGACTTTTTTGCACAGGCGGAGCATGGGCATGTTTTCGGGGTGTATGACGCCGATTACCCGCTCCATCCTCTCTGCCCGGGCCACTTCAAGGAGATGGCGCAGCAGCGCCTCTCCGAGGCCGCGGCCCTGAAAGGCGTCGCTCACGACGAGGGCGAAGTCGCTGTCGCTGGTTCCGTGGATCTTGACGAGTCGCGCGATGGCGAGTATGCGCTCCTCCCCCAGTGCCTCGTCGTGCTCCACGGCGACGAGCCCGATGTGGCAGTCATAGTCCACAAAGCACAGCTGCGTCAGCCGGTCGTGGCGTATGCGCTGGTCGAGCGAGAGCAGGCGCAGGTAGCGGAAGTAAACGGTGTCGCTGGAAAGGGTGCGGTGGAAGGCGACCATGGCACCCTCGTCCTCGGGGCGGATGGGACGCAGCATGACCGTTGTCCCGTCTTTCAGCGCCTTCGGCGTGATGTACTCGAAGGGATAGGGGCGGATGGCGGGGCGGGGCAGGGCGGTTTCGGGCGTGCCCGGGTCGTGCAGGGTGACCCACGCGTCCAGCGCGGCGACACCTTCGGGGCCGATGACAACGGGATTGACCTCGATGGAGCGGATCCAGGGCTGGTCGAGCACGAGGTCGCCGAAGCGGACGAACAGGCGTTCGAGTTCATCGAGCTGTGCGGACACGTTTCCGAACCCGTCCCGGAGCGCGCGGTAGATGCGGGTGCGCTCCATGGTGCGCCGGGCCAGGGTTGAGTTGACGGGTGGCAGCGCGATGGCGCGGTCGCGCTGGACTGCGCCGAGGGCGCTGCCGGAACCGAAGATGAGATAGGGGCCGAACTGCGGGTCAACGCTTCCCGCGAAGGCAAGCACCACCTCGTCGCGCCGGGGCTGCCGGTCGGACACGGGAATGCCGTAGGCCTGGAGCAGCGCCCGGCTTTCGGTTTCGTCGAACAGCGGGCGGCCCGCCGTGCGTGCGGCGCGGATGATTTCGGCCGCCGTCGCCTTTGCCCGGGACTCGGAATCCTCCCCGGCGCCGGGCCGTGGTGTTTCGTACAGGCCGTGGAGCGTTTCACTGTAGTGCCACATGGCGGCGAAGATGCGGGCGGCGGCATCGGGATAGGTGAAGTTGGGCACGAGCCTTTCGGTGAGCACAAGGGCGCCGGGTGCGACCGTTTCGCCGCCCATCCACGAGGCGAGGAGCGGTTTGCTGCCGCCCTCGGCCGCGTCGGCCACGGCGGCGGCCGTGCGCGCGGCGTCGGCGCTGGCCTGCGGGGTGAGAATGACCAGCAGCCCGTCGCTCTCCGGGTCGCGGGCCGCGATTTCCACGGCGGCCGCATAGCGCGCCGGGTCCGCGTCGGCCACGAGGTCCACCGGGTTGCCGTGGTTCCAGTAGAAGGGCAGCGCCCTGTTCAGCTCCCCCAGGGTCCCCCCGGAGAGGGGTGCCAGTTCTCCGCCCGCGGTCACGAGCGCGTCGGTGGCGAGCACGCCGGGGGCGGCGGCGTTGCTGATGATGGTGAGGCGCGGCCCC
Source organism: uncultured bacterium (assembly GCA_937923585.1). GTDB lineage: Bacteria > Hydrogenedentota > Hydrogenedentia > Hydrogenedentales > CAITNO01 > CAITNO01. The sequence continues at coordinate 185 of CALDSM010000863.1, read as the reverse complement.
TTTGGGCGGGGCTGCTTGCCGAGGGCGTCGGCCATGGAGAAGAGCGTTTCCACGTCGTTTACGCGCAGCACGCCGCAGCGGCGGAGCGCGGCGGAGAGCACCGCGTCGTCGCCGGTGTCGGTGGCGGAATAGCCGAGACCAATGGGCTCTCCCGTCGGGTGGAGTTCGCATTGGGCGAGTGGGGG
>CALDSM010000862.1 GCA_937923585.1 uncultured bacterium | reverse complement strand
TTCCGATCTCGTATGACAGCGAGAACTTTCGGTTTCCAGCCATGAGTTGGCGCAGTCCCTGGGCCAGGCGCTCGTAATAGGTGTACAGGCCCAGCGCGCCTGTGGGCACCTTCTCGAAATCACCGGACTGAAGCTTCTTGCGCAGTTCGACGGCGGTGACAAAGATTTCGTCTTTTGAACTGCCAAACCGCGCGATGTACACCGGAACCTGCCGCGAGTCAATCGTGCGCCCGATGGTCTTGCCGACCATGGCGGCGGCGATGGGCGCCCGCGCCATTCCGACCAGCTTCACGTACGGCGCGCCCAGCGCGAGGGCCTTGTAGATCTGGTCTTCGAAGGAGAACCCGCCGGCCACGGCCAGCGCGGGCACATACTCCCCGCGTTCCGCGAGGCGCTTTGCATACTGGTACAGGAGCGTGTGGAGGTGCACGGGGGGCACGCCCCATTCGTTCATCATGCGCCAGGGGCTCATGCCGGTGCCCCCGCCCGCGCCGTCCACGGTAAGCAGGTCGAGCTTGTACTTCGACACATAGCGGACCGCACGGGCCAGGTCGGCGGGCCGGTACGCGCCCGTCTTGAGAAAGACGTACTGGGCGCCCGCGTCCCGCAGTTCCGCGACACGCCTGGCAAAGGACTCCTCATCAACCATGCCGACCCGGGAATGGCGTTCAAACGCCTTGAAGGCCCCGCTCTCGAACGCCTTGATGATGGCGGGGTCGGTCGGGTCGGGCAGCACGACGTATCCGCGCTCATACAGGAGCTGCGCCTTCTTGAGGTCGTCAATCTTGACCTCGCCGCCGATGTCTTTCGCGCCCTGCCCCCATTTGAGCTCAACGCAGCGGACGCCCAGCTTCTGGATGGCATACTCCAGCGCGCCCAGACGGCCGTCCTCGACGTTGGCCTGCACGATGATGGCGCCGTAGCCGTCGCGTTGATGCTGCTGGTACAGCCGCACGCGGCGCTCCAGGTCCACGGTGCTCACAACGCGCCCGTTCTTGACGACGGCGTCAACGTCCATTCCAACGACGTTTTCACCGATGGTAAGCCCCGTCCCCGCGAGCGCCGAGCCGATGGCAAGCCCTTCCCAGTTGTTCTTGGCGACGTCGGTCGAGCCGATTCCGGGGATGTGCCACGGCAGGCGGTACTTGATGCCATTGTCGTGGCCGAAGCGGACTTCAAGGTTGACGGCGGGGAAAATTGCCTTGTCGCTGTCGGCTTCGATTCCGTGCGCGCCCACGGCGGTCCCCATGATGTTGAAATGCGAGTAGTCCACCGGGTAGGTCTTCTCGCCGGCCGTCGTAATCACTCCGAACGGCTGGGGATACAGGACTTCGTGGCCGCGGTACGCGGATTTGCCCACCTCGCACATGCCGATGCAGCCGTCCACGCAGGTCACGCACAGACCGGACGCCGGAACAACGGAATCCGTGGTCCGGTTCTTGGTCAGGGTGGCCGCCGAAGAGTTTATTCTTGAGAAGGTGCTCGCCATTGTCGTCGCTTCCTTTCCGTTGCTCAGTCCTGTTTCAGTTCACAGGCAACACAGGGCTTCATGTAGCACATCATGTCGTCAAAGGGCTCTTTTTCAATGCAGGGCGGCTGGAGGTTGGCGCAGGCGCCGCAGACCGCCTTGTCGGGTTCCGTGTATGTGCAGCGGAGCTGGCATGCGGGGCAGACGTACATGCAGCCGCCGCACAGCCGGCATTGCTCCGAGTGCCTGTCGAAGGGGGTGCCGATGCTCCGCTTTTCCCCGCGATGGCGGAATCCGATGGCCTTGGCCATCATTTGCTCCTCGCACACCCGCACGCACAGGCCGCACAGGATGCAATCCTCGTGCTCCTGGCGAAACCGCTGCTGCCGCACATCGTGGGCCGATGCCAGGTCCTGGATTATCTTGGACTGCGGGCACGTGGCCAGCAGCAGCTCGAGGATCATCTTGCGCGCGCGGAGCACCCGGCTGGACGCCGTGCGCACCCGCAAGCCCTCCTCCACCGGGTACGTACACGAGCTGACGAGCCTGGCGCGCGGCCCCTCGCCAATCTCGACCACGCACAGGCGGCAGGCCCCGTACGGCGACAGGCCCTCCATGTGGCACAGCGTCGGAATCGGGAACCCGAGAAACTGGGCGGCCTCCAGGACCGTGCTGCCGGTTTCCACCGACACGTCCAGGCCGTTGATGTTTACGTTGACCATGCCGTTCATGGCGTTATGCGACCTCCACGGCGTCTTCCTTGCACACACTGCGGCAGGTTCCGCACTTGATGCATTTCACGGCGTCAATCGTCTGGCGTTGTTTCCGCGCCCCGAAGACCGCCTCTGTGGGGCAGTTCTTGACGCAGGCTTGGCAGCCGGAACAGTTCTCGTTGATTGAATAGGAAATCAGCGGCTTGCAGACGCCGGCGGGGCAGCGGCGGTTTTCAATGTGCTCCACATACTCGTCCCGGAAGTGACGCAGCGTCGAAAGGACCGGATTGGCGGCAGTCTGGCCGAGGCCGCACAGGGTCGTGTCTTTTACCACAAGGGCCAGTTCCTCCAGAAGGTCCAACTGCTCCAGGGTCCCGCGGCCCTGTGCAATGTCGTCCAGGATCTCATGCATCCGCTGCGTGCCCTTGCGGCACGCGAAACACTTCCCGCACGATTCGTCCTTGAGAAACCCCATGAAATACTTGGCGATGTCGACGATGCAGGTCCACTCGTCCATCACGATCATGCCGCCGGAACCCATGATCGAGCCCGCCCTGGCCAGACTGTCATAGATCGGAAGAGCGTCGTGTAGGGAAAGAGTGTAGATCTCGGTGGTCGC
>CALDSM010000861.1 GCA_937923585.1 uncultured bacterium | reverse complement strand
GGGCTGGAAGGAAATGGCGACGCACTTGGTTGCGCCCCGGCCCGACCTGCTGCCGCGCATCGGCTATCTGGGTGCGGCGGCGCTGGTGTTCATTCCGGCGGCCTATCTGCACCGGGGCCGTCGGGCCGATCTTGCCTTTCTGACATTGGCGGCCGTCTCCCTGGCCGCGCTGGGCATGCACGGCATGCGCAACTGGGACGGGCCGTTTCCGTGGCCGGTGTTCTTCCTGCCCGCTTCGTTTGCCGCCGCCGCACTCACGGCGTTGGGTGTGGAGCGGTTGTTCATGTCGCGTCGCGACGCGCGCACGCCGCGGTTCTGGACACCGCTCCTGCTGGCCATGGCCGTGGCGGTCCTGGTATTCTGGCTGTCACCGCCTGAGACTAAGGGCAGGTTGCTCCCGGCGCTGGCCGCGATACTGTTCTTTGCGCTGTTTCGCGGCGCCTGGGCCGGCGCTTTGGGGGGGGCGGTGGTGCTGCTGGCGCTGTTCATTGATCTGTCCGCATCCGGCGCAAGCTTCCATGGCCGGTCCTGTCCGCCTGATGTGTCGGGGGAAGCGGTGCGCGCCGCGCGCGAACAGGTCCTGGACGGGCGTGTTTTCGTCAGCGCCCGCCCGTCCGACACCACGGTCATGCCGAACATCGGCATGGTGTCGCCGTTGCGCGCGGCGGGGGGGGGATTCCTCCCGCTGACGGCCGACCAGGCGCGCTGGTGGGAGATGGCGGGGGGCACGGCGCAGGCGGCGTCGGAACAGACCGCGGCGGTTGCAGGCGGCACTGGAACGGAGCCGGATGCCGGCGCGCCCTGTCTGGACATTCATGCGAACGCGGACGATCCGCAACTGCTCAATTTCATGGCCGTGCGCACGGTGCTGGCCACTCCGGACGGCGGTCTGGGTGCCGGGGGGAGGGACAAACTGCACTTGAGACGGCTCGGCGCGGATGTGGACGGCGTTGCGCTGTTCGGCAACGACGGCGTGCTGCCGCGCGCGTTTCTGGTGGACCGCTGGCGCGTTGCCCCCGAGGTGGTGAGCGCTGCCAGCGTGATGACCGAGGAGGATTTCGCGCCCCTGCGCGAATGCGTGGTGCTGCCGCAGGGCGACAGCCTCAACTACCTTGCCGTGGCGCTGCCCGAGGGCCGGGGCGGCAGGGAGGCGCCCGCCGACGGCGCGGCGCCTGGAACCTGCACCGTCGAGACCGACGCCGCCGAGTGTGTGTCGGTGAAGGTGGACACGCCGCAGCCAGCCATCCTGGTCCTTGCCGATTCGGCGGCATCCGGCTGGCGGGCGCGCGTGAACGGCACAGGAACACCGCTGCTCAAGGTGAACGGACTCTTCCGGGGCGTGGTGGTGCCTTCCGGGGCGAGCACGGTGACTTTTGTCTACCGGCCCGCGCCGTTCTATGCCGGTGCGGCGGTGAGCGCCCTGGCGCTGGTGATTCTTGGGCTGTCCGGCATGACGGCGCTGGTGCGGTTGGGCCGGCGTGCCGGTTGAAACGGGAGAACGTGAAGCATGCTGTGTGTTGCGGTGACGATGATGCTGGTGTCGGGCGTGGCGCCCGATCTTTCCGGCGCGTACGGTGCGCTGCCCAAACAGGCCGAGTCCCATGATGTGGTGCTGCGCCCGGACAAGGACGAGGCGGACTGGTGGGCCGGCGCGCCGTCGGTGATGCGCGACAGGGACGGCGTGTTCTGGATGGCCTGCCGCATGCGCACGGCGGACGCGCCGCGCGGCCTGCGCGGCTATGAGATCCGAATCCTCAAGAGTGACGACGGGGTGAAGTTCGAGAAGGCGCTGTCCATTCTGCGGGAACAGGTGCCCATCCCCGGTTTTGAGCGGCCCGCGCTGCTGGCCGACCCGGCCACGGGCAAATGCAAACTGTACGCCTGCGGCCCGTGGCAGGAGGGGCCGTGGAGCATCATCAAGTTTGATGACGCCGATTCGCCGGCGGCATTCAATCCCGTTACGGCGAAACCGGTCATTTCGCCCTGTGCAAAGGAATACGAGCGCGATGTGCCGCCCGAAGAGTACAAGGACCCCGTCATCATCCATGCGGGCGGCGCCTGGCACGCCTGGGTGATCGGCTACATGCGCCGGATGGAGCGCATCTACCATTTTACCAGCCCGGACGGTGAACAATGGAAGCCTGTGGGCGATCCCCGCGAGTCCGTCATGAATCCCTCCGGCTGGCATGACTTCTTCGTGCGCCCCGCGGCGGTGGTGCCCGCGGGACTGGGTTACTTTTTTATCTACGAGGGCTCCAAGACGACGTGGCATGATCCCGTCTACAATGTTGTCACCGGCCTGGGATTCACCTTTGATCTGGACCGTGTCATTGATCTCACGCCGGACAAGCCCCTGTTTGCCAGCAACACGCCCAACGAGCATTTCCACACGTGGCGCTATTCAAGCTGGCTGCGCGTGGACAACGAACTGTGGTGCTACGCCGAAGTGGCCACGCCCAACAAGACCCATGAAATCCGGCGGTTTCGTTTTCCGATCGGGTAGCCCCGAAGTCTGGGCGCAAAAGGAGTATCGGTTATGGCCAGCAAGTTGAGGGTGGGGTTCATCGGCGCGGGCGGCATTTCCATCGGCCACTATGAGCGCATGAACGCCACGAAGAAGGCCGAGGTCGTGGCGCTGAATGATCCAAGCCCCGTCTCGCTCAAGCGCTTCCATGAACTGTGCCCCGGCTCGGACCAGTTGCCGGTCTATTCGGACTACCGCGACATGCTGAAGGCCGAGCAACTGGATGCGGTGGTGGTGCAGAGTCCGCATACGGTTCACTACGCGCAGATCCGCGATTCGCTCAAACGCGGCTTGCATGTGCTGACCGAGAAACCGATGGTCTGCACCATTCGCGACGCGAAGTCGCTGCTCAAACAGGCGGAGGCGTGCGGCAGGGTGCTGATGGTCTCCTACCAGCGCCATTTCGATCCCCAATTCCGCTACATGCGCGACCAGATCAGAAAGGGCGCGATAGGCGAGGTGGAATATGTGCAGGCGGTGCTGTCGCAGGAGTGGCTGCGCATCACGGCCAACACGTGGCGCCAGGTGCTTGCCGAGTCGGGCGGCGGCCAGTTGAACGACTCGGGCAGCCACCTGGTGGACATCCTCATGTGGGTCACCGGCATGAAGGTCCGCGAGGTCTTTGCCATTCAGGAGAATTTCAAGGGTGAGGTGGACATCAACGCCGCCCTGTCCATGCGTTTCGAGAACGGCGCGCTCGGCAGCCTGTCCATCATCGGCAACGCGCCGGGCTGGTGGGAGGACCACACCATCGTCGGAAGCAGGGGCGCGTTCTACCTGCGTCATGGCGCAGGGCTTGTCCAGCAGGATGCACTCGGCAAACAGAAGCCGGTGAAGTTGCCCAAGTACGCCAAGAATCCGGATGCCAATTTTGTGGACGCGATCCTCGGCAGGGACGAGGTGCAGGCGCCGCCCGTTTGCGGGCTGCGTGTCATAGAAGTCACCGAGGCCGCATGGAAATCCGCCGCGACCGGAAATCCGGTCCGCGTGCCGTGAAGCAGAACGGGACCAGTGAGGCAGTATGTTCATTGCAGTGCTTGTGGTAACACTTTCGGCCGCGACACCCGGGCCGCTGCCGGGCGAGGCGCTGTTCTTGCAGGGAGACGCCGCGCTGCATGCGGGAAAGCCCGCCGCCGCGCTGACCGCCTTTCAATCGTGCATGGACACGGATCCGGCGCTGGCAGCCTGGGCCCGCGTCCGCATTGCGGGAATTCGCGCCCAGAAGGGGGGCACGACCGCCGCCGAGGCCGCATACAGGGAAGTTATCTCGGGCGGAGACGGTCCCTGGGTCCGGCCCGCGAAGTGCCGGCTCGCCGCGATGCTGGCGGGCATGAACCGGCGCGCCGAGGCGCGTGCCCTCTATGAGGGCGTGCTGAGCGTGCAGCCGTTGCCGTGGTTCATGGAGGATGCTGCATGGGACGCGGCGGACAACCTTGCCGCTTCGCCGGACACCCAAAACGACGCCACGCCTTTCTACCGGAACATGGTCGAGACGACCATCTACTTTGACAAGCGCACGCGCGCCGCCAAGGCGCTGCTGGCACAGCCCGACACGGCGCAGCGCGCCTTGGGCGTATGGGGGCTGCTGCGTTCCGGCGCGATGGACGACGCGCGCAAGGTGCTGCTTGCCGAGCCGGTGATGTTCAACGAATCGGGCGGGCAGGTTTCGATGCAGGTGATGGACGCACTTGTGTCCACCTTCCCCGCGCCGCCGCCCGAAGCGGTGGGACGCCTGCACGCAATGGCCAAATCAAACGCCGACAACCCCTGGATGCGCGTCTGGCTCATTCAGGCGATGCGATCCGCTGCCGGACGCAAGCGATGGGACACCGCACGGGTGTTCTGCGACATCCTGGTGGAGCGTTACGACGACACCCGCGACGGCGGTGATGCGCTGTGGTGGCTTGCCGAGTACATGAAGAGTCACGACGAAAGGGTGGGCGTTGACACCCTGTACCGGAAGCTTGCCGAAAAGTTTCCCGGCCATGCCCGCGCCGCGGACGCATGGTTTGCGCTTGGTGACATGGCCCATGACGAGCACCGCTGGGCCGATGCGCTGGCCGCGTTTACGGAGATGGGAAAACGGCACGGGGACAGTCGGCGCGCGGCGGAGGCGCACTATGTGTGCGCGGGCATCAGCAGGCAGATCGGCGACAAAAAGAGCGAGCGCATGTACCTGGAGCGGGCCGCCAAAGCGGGACCAGGGAACTACTACGCGCACCGCGCGCTGGCGCGGTTGCATGAAAAGGACACGAACGGAAAGGAGACGGTGCGCCTGCTGCCCGTGGCGGGGGACAGGCCCTTCCTGGGGCTGTTTCCAAAACCGGCAGGATCTCAGCACCCGGTTCATCCCGCTCCTGACTCGGAACCGGCCGCCGCACGGATACGGTTTTTCGGCGCAAACGGGCTGGAAGAAGGGGAGTGGGAGGCGCTGGAATACCTGCTGAAGAGCAGGGATGATGCCCAGCGCGCGGCGTGCTGCCAGCTCTTGGCGGAATCTGGATTCATGCACACTGCCAGCCAGTTTGCACGGGCCGCCCAAATCGGCAAGACCGCGGACCCTGCCCCGCCAGTGTCCGTTTGGCTTGAGTACCCGAATGCATACAGCACCCTTCTGAAGCCGGTGGCCGATGCCGCGGGCGTGGACCCGTCGCTGGTGCTTGCCGTGGCGCGCCAGGAAAGCACTTTCCGCTCCGGAATTGTGTCCAAGTCCGGCGCGGTCGGGGTGATGCAGCTCATGCCGGGCACCGCAAAATGGCTGTCGAAAAAGAACCCGCTGGTGCAGCCTGACGACGCCGACCATTTGAAGACCCCGGCCAGTTCCCTGCGGCTCGGCGCGGCTTACCTGCACCAGATGCTGGACCGGTCTGACGGCAATCTTGTTTTCGCGTTAGCCTCCTACAATGCGGGACCGGGCAACTGCGACAAATGGCGCAAGGGCTTTTCCAGTGACGACATGGACGCCTTCATTGAAGCCATCCCCTTTGCCGAAACCAAGGATTACGCAAAGCGTGTTCTCGGCAATTACGCCGCCTATCACACGCTTTACCCTTTCCCAACGCGATGAATGCATTCGGACCAGTTGGCGAAACGGGTGTTGGGGATGGGCCTCCGGGACTTTAGAGATAGGCGTATATTTTGTCATTGGAAGCGTTTTGCGGCACCGGCTGTCAATAGATACCCCGGGGCTCTTGGCATCAACAATGGACTTGGTGTATCATTAGTCACGATTTGGGCGTTGGTTCATCCAAGCGCGGCAAGAAAAAGAGAGGCACCATGGCGGAGTTCGTTCTGGGAACGGGTCAACGGCAGACTTTGCGCAATGTGCTCAGGCTTACCGAAGGCGTCATTTCCAAGGCGGAGGGAATACCGCGCGAAATAAACCTTTGGAACGACTGGATCAAGGTCAACGCGCGCCGTCCCGATTTTAAAGGGGACTTTGAGAATTACGTCATACGGCTTCCCCTGGACAGGGAGGCGGACATCTCCGCGCTGGAACGGGTGGCGGAGGAATTTGAGGGCCTGTGCGGGTTTGTCCGCGACGAGGAGGGGGCCGTGCTGGAATGCCCCGCGCAGGGACGGGAATTCTCCCACGATGTCTTCGAGGCGCTGAACAAGATCAGCATCACCGTGCAGTTGCCCGAGGTCTGGCATGCCGAGGGCGCTGACTTCCACCTGGAGCCCATCAGCGTGGAG
>CALDSM010000860.1 GCA_937923585.1 uncultured bacterium | reverse complement strand
GAGGTCGCGCATGTTGTGGTAGCGGCCGCCCGCGATGGTCGTGTCGGCCTGGCCCAGTTTCAGCTCCTTGATCAGCCGCTGCAGCAGACCCGGGGGCATGTCCTCGTCGTGGACAAACCGCGTCGGGCGTCCGCCCTTGCGCTGCCGCAGCACCTTCTCCATTTTGCGGACGTAGCCTTCGGCAAAGTCGTTGTCAATGTCCAGTTCGGCGTCACGCGAGATCTTGAACTCATACGCGTCAATCCGGTCATAGTCAAAGATGTAGAAGACCTCGTGCAGCGCGTGGCGGATCACGTCGTCGAGGTACATGATGCAGCCGTCCGGAAGCTGCACGAACCGCGGCTGGTCCGCCGGGATTTCGAGCAGGGCGAAGGGGGTTGCGCTGCCGCGCATCTGTATCCCAAAATAGAGCGCCCCGTCGGTCAGCTGCGGCATGGGAAACCCGTCGCGCAGAATGATCGGCACCAGGCTGGGCAGCACCTCCTCGCGGAAATACTCGTCCACCCACTGGCGCACCTGGGGTGCCTCATCGTCCAGGCCCCGCTCATCAATGAGCCGGACCCCCTGCGCCGCCAGTTCCGACATGATCGCCGCATAGGCGTCCTGGAAACGGTCGTCGAGCGTGCGGGCCTTCTCCATAATCTTGGCCAGCACCTGCACCATGCCCTTCTTGCCCATCTCGATGCGCCGCTGCACGCTCGCCACCCGCACCTTGAAGAACTCGTCCATGTTCGACGAAAAGATGCCGAGGAACTTGAGCCGTTCCATCAGCGGGTTGCGCGCGTCCTCCGCCTCCTGCAGCACGCGCTCATTGAACGAGAGCGTCGAGATTTCCCGGATCTGCGGAATGTTCTTCATGCGGCGATCAAGCCTCTGCGACGGTTTCCATGGGTCAACGGGCTATCATACCCAATTGTACTGGCTTGTGAACAACCGCGCTTCCAGGACTATGCCCGCCGATCTTCTCACTGGTAGCGCCTTACTGGGAGCGCCGGCGTCCCGCCGGCAGGTTTTGCGGGCAGCCCTTGCCGGAGGGACGCCGGCGCCCCCAGTAAGGCGCTTGTTGCTTAAGGATTGCAGGCTTCACGCGCCCTTTCGACTTACTTGTCAATTTCCAGCGCCGCTTTGAGCGTAGCGATCGCTTCGGCGATGTCGGGGAAGCCCCAGACATTGCGCCCGACCGTGCTGCCCGCCGCGCCGCTCTTCACGACGTCGCGCATCATGGCCGCGGCGTCTTCGAGCGTGTCGCACTTGGGGCCGCCCGCCGTCACGACCGGAATTGGCATGACGGAGACGATGTCGGCAAAGGACGCAACGTCGCCAGTGTAGGGGATCTTTACCACGTCCGCGCCCATCTCAAGGCCGACGCGTCCGGCGTAGGCGATGTCCTCGGCCTTGTCGCTGACGACGCGCTTGCCGTCCTTAACCACGATGGGGTAAATGTGCGGGATCACGGGCAGGCCGAAACGCTCTGCCGCGCGCACGGTGGCGCCGAGATGCTTCAGGTTGTCGTATTCATTCGGGTCCTTCACGAACGACGCCACGGCAATGGCGTCCGCGCCCATGGCGACGACTTCCTCAACCTCCGCGTGGCAGACTTGGCCCGGCCAGTTCGGGCTCACCGCCGTCTGCTGGATGATGAGCGGAATGCGCCCGGCAAGGTCCTTGATGCAGCGCATGGCCACGCCCTTGTTCAGCGTGATCGAACTCGGCTTCGCCTCGATGACCTGGCGCACCGTGCTCTCAACCTGGCGCAGCCCCTCGGGCATGCCGACGGCGTAGTTGATCATGTGGTCCACCGCCACCGCGAGAATGCGCTTCGACGGATGGCTGAAGATGCGGTTCAAACGGATCTGCTTTCCCAACGCGCTCATGTGTGCCTCATTCCCTTGAGTTAAGCCCTAGCCAACATTCGCCCAGCCGTTCGGACTGTGGGCGCGAAGAAACTCCAAAGCCTGTGAAAGCGTGGGGATGCCGGTGCGGCCGCCCACGCGGGTGCATTTTATGGCGGCGACCGCCGATGCGAACTCGGCGCAGCGCGGCGTGGTCCAGCCTTTGGCCATTCCGAAGGCATAGGCGCCGTGAAACACGTCCCCCGCGCCCACCGTGTCCGCCACGTTCACCGCAAATGCCGTGCCGCGGTAACGGCCGTTGGCGTCCGATGCGGCCCAGCCGTCGGCGCCGAGCGTTATGACCGCGGTGGTCGGACCCATGGCGTGAATGGCGTCGAGCGCCTTGTCCGCGTCGTCGCCGAAACCGCCGGCGCGCAGGTAATGGCGCGGCGCAATCAGCACGTCCACGTTGCGAATCCAGTCCGCGTTGGCCGCCGTCGGCGTCGTGTCCGCCACGGTCGGCACGCCGCATTCCCTGGCGGCCCGGGTGACATCGCGCACCAGTTCCGGATAATAGTCATCCACCAGCACAACTTGGGCGCGGGCGATGATGTCCCGGTCCGCGCCGCGCCATTCCAAGCCTGCCGCGCGCCGGTGAAAGATGGTGCGCTCGCCCGTCTTCTCGTCCACGTGGATAAAGCTGAACGGGCTCGCCCCGCCCGGATGGCGGGACACATGGACGGCCGACACATGCTCGTCTTCCAGTCCGTCCAGAATCTGGTCGGCAATCGCATCCCCACCCAGCATGCTGAGCAGTTCCGTTTGTGCGCCCAGCCGCGCGCAGGCGACCAGCGCCGTGGCCACGAGCCCGCCGCCCTGCACGCAGTACTCGCGAACCTGTGCCGTGTCGCCCCAAGGGATGGTGGCGGCCACGACGATGTGGTCAAGACAGCAAATGCCCGCGCCAACGATGCGTGGGGGCTGGCTTTGCACAGTGGGGGTTTCCATAGTGGCCGACATTATTGCAGGTTCGTCGGGACAAGTCAAGCAAAATATGCGCAGATTATGATCGCAGTAAGCGGGAATGGCCGCACATTTGGCCATATATGCTCAAATAGTGAACGATGCGCTTGATTTTGTGAGCAGTTTCTGCTATATTCAGCGACAGGACTGACGACCATGGCGGAGTGAAACCTTTGCAGCGAACATTGATACCCGAGCGGTGGGAACGGATTATTCAACTGGTGGAGACCCAGGGCGGCGCGACCATTGAGGAGATCGCCCTGTGCATCGGCATTTCCCCGGCCACGGTTCGCCGCGACCTTGCACGCATCCAGGAACGGGGACTCATCGAGCGCACACGCGGCGGCGCCGCGCCCGGCCGTCCTGTGCGCACCGGGCCGACACTCGCCGAAAGCCGCCGGATCAATCCGTCAGAAAAGGAGCGCATCGGCCGCGTGGCCGCCGGGTTGGTCGCACCCAACGACCTGGTCATGATGGACGGCGGGTTCACCACCTGCCAGACGGCGCGCCATCTGAGCGCCACAGGTGTCACGGTCATCACCAACTCCTTCGACGTGGTGCAGGCGCTGATTCCGCGTGACGAAGTGGCGCTGGTAATGATTGGCGGCGAGGTCAGCACCGTCAGCGGCACAACGGTCGGCCCCGCCACGGAACAGCAACTGGTGCAGCTCATCGCCAACAAGGCCATCCTCGGCGCGGACGCGGTGTCGCCGGAAGAGGGGCTGAGTTCGCCCGTGCTGGCCACGGCCCAGACCAAGAAGGCCATGATTGCCGCATCGCGCGAACTGATTGTGGTCGCCGACCACAGCAAACTGGGCGAGTTCTCGCTGTACAAGGTCGCGCCGGTGACGGCCATCACCACGCTGGTAACGGATGATCGGGCGGATGAAAGGATATTGGACGCCTTTCGCCTTGCCGGCGTGGAGGTGATCGTCGTCTCTGCGTCGGATTGATTCGAGAAACAGAAGGAGCAGGAAATGGACCGCATCATGGAATCTTGCGCAACGAACCGGCGCGATTTTCTCAAGACCGCCGCAGTGTCCACTGCCGCGCTGGGCATCACCCGCATTGCACCGGCGCAGGCGCAGGGCGCCAACGAGCGCATCCGCTTCGGCGTCATCGGCTGCGGCGGCATGGGCACGGGCCATCTGTCCAGCCTGGTCAGCCGCGGCAGTCAGGACAACATCGAGGTGGTGGCCGCGTCCGACGTGTACCAAAGGCGGGTGACCCGGGCGATGGGCATCTGCAAGGGCGACGGTTACCTGGATTACCGCAAGCTGCTCGAGCGCAGGGACATTGACGCGGTGCTGATCGCCACGCCGGACCACTGGCACGGCAAGATCGCCTGCGACGCGCTCGAATCGGGCAAGCACGTGTATGTCGAAAAGCCGATGACGCACACCGTCGAACAGGCGCTTCAACTGCGCGACACGGTCAGGCGCACCGGCAAGGTGTTGCAGGTGGGACCGCAGGACACGGGGAAGGAGGCGTTCTGGAAGGCCCGCGACGCCATCACCGAGGGACGCATAGGCAAGGTGACCTGGGCGCAGGGCAGCTATGACCGCAACGCGCGCACCTGCCTCTTCAACAAGCACCAGAAGATCGACCCAACCGCCGGCCCGGACAAAAGCGGCGAGGATTATGTGAACTGGGACATGTTCCTCGGCCACGAATGGGGCCTTGCGCCGCAGAGGCCCTGGACGCCCGACCGCTTCTTCCGCTTCCGCAAGTACTGGGACTACAGCGGCGGCGTGGCCACCGACCTGCTCTACCACAAGCTGGCACCCATGCTCATCGCCGTCACCGGCGCCAACGGTGAATACCCCAAACGGGTGAACGCGTCGGGCGGGCTGTACATCGAAAAGGACGAACGCGAGATTCCGGACACCTTCCTCATGACCGCAGACTATCCCGGCGAGTTTTCGGTGCTGATGGTGAGCACGCTCACCAACGACACCCAGCTCGAAAACCGCATCTACGGCAAGCTTGGCACCATGCAGATTGACGAAACGCCGGTGCTGCGCGGCAACGGCGACTTCATGGAGGACTTCAAGGCGAAGAACGGGGGGGAGGCCGAGGCGAAAATCGAGACAAAGGGGCGGCGCGACCAGGAGGGCAACTTCATAGACGCGGTGCGCGGGCTCGGCCCGGTGTACTGCAACGTGGACCTCGGCTGCGCCACCATGGTGGCCATCAAGATGGCCGTCGAATCGTACCGCCAGTCGAAGACCCTCGTGTGGGACGCCGCCAGCGAGAAGGTGCTTGGATAATGAAACACATGATTGCCGCAATGCTGGTATTGGCCGGCACGGGCGCGCTGGCCGCCGATAACGAATTGACTCCGCAGGAAAAGGCCGACGGGTGGCTGCTGCTGTTTGACGGTAAGACGCTCAGCGGGTGGAAGACGGACAAATTGGAGCCGGGCAAAACGCCCGTCGAGAACGGCTGCATCAATCCGCACGGCTGCGGCGGGTACATGATGGTCAACGAAAAGGAATGGACCGACTTCACGCTGTCCGTGGATTTCAAGATCAGTCCCGGTTGCAACAGCGGCATCTTCCTGCGCACCTTCCCGCTGACACCCCCTCCGGGCAAGGACGTGGGCTGGAACGGCGTCGAGGTGCAGGTGATTGACACCACGACCAACGGCATGACGGACACGGGCGCAGTCTATGATTTGTCCGCGCCCACAAAGAACGCGATGAAGCCCGCCGGGGAATGGAACCATATCGAGATTACCGTCAAGGGAAATGTCATAGATGTGGTACTGAACGGCGAGAAAGTGAACCATGCCGATCTGGACCAGTTCGACAAGATGGGCAAGCGGCCCGACGGCTCTGACCATAAGTTCTCCGACCTCGTGTTCAAAGACCATCCGAAGCACGGCTACATCGGGCTGCAGGACCACGGCAGCCCCTGCTGGTACAGGAACATCAAGCTTAAGCCCCTGGCAAAACCCTGAGAGACCAAAACGCGGTACCCTATGGACTGCGGCGGCAACGACGCCGCTTTGGCTGGGGCACCATAAACGGCTCTGATAGGTATGGAAATAACCCGTTCCCTTGTAGGCTGTCCGTGTCCATCGGTGCCCGTCCGTGTTTGTCTGTGTTTGTCTGTGTGAACGGCCGACACATCAAGAGGAGTCTGCCCCATGCCGACCAAAACTCTCGATCAAAAGGTGCTCGAAGCACTGAACGCAACACCCATCCTCGACGCGCACACCCACCTGGTGGGCGGACACCTGGGCGCGCGGGGCCTGCACGACATCCTCCTGTACCACATGGCCGTGAGTGACCTGTATGCCGCCGGTTGTCCGTCCGGCGCGAGGCTGACCCAGTATCCCGGCTGGCCGGACGAGGCCGAGGCGCACCGGCGCATCGAGGAGGCGCTGCCGTACCTCAACCACGTGCGCAACACGAGCATCAGTTGGGGCATTCGCACAATACTGAAAGACCTCTACGGCTGGACCGATCCCGTAACGGCGGACAACTGGCGCAAACTCGATGCGCTCATCCGCGAACGGGCCGATGACCGCGCGTGGCACCGTGAAATCGTGCGGCGCGCGGGCATTGAACGCATCTGCACCGAGATCTGCCGGCGCGAACAGGGGCAGGACGACGACCTGCTGCACTACTCGCTTGAATGGGCCTTCTTCACCCGCTGCCAGTGGGGCGAATACGACACCGCACTCTACGAATTGGAGAAGTGCTGGGGGCGCACGCCCGGCACGTCAACCCCCATCGGCGCAGGCGCGCGCCCGGTCCCGGAGCGGACCATCCACACGCTTGCCGACGTGCAGGAGGCTGTGTCGTGGTACGTGGATCAGATCCCCATCGCCGACATCATCTCGACGGCGACCCATCTGAGCACGGACATAGACTATCAGCCGGTCACCGACGCCCAGATGGAACAGGCGCTCGCCCGCCGCGCCACCGCCACCGCCCGCGAACGGGACATCTACGCGTCCTACATCAACGAGCTGTTCCTGTCGGCGCTGGAGGCACGCCACGGGGGGAAACTCCTGTTCCAGTTCAGTTTCGGCGCCGAGCCGCTCCCCTTCGAGACCGACAGCCGGATCTTGCAGCGCACCATCGCCCAACTCGCTGCGATGGCGGGACGCCATCCCGGGCTTCAGTTCCAGTGTTACCTGTCGAGCGCCCACGCCAACCAGTCGCTCTGCACGCTCTGCCGCGAACTGCCCAACCTGTCGCTGGCCGCCTACTGGTGGCACAACTTCTTCCCCTCCGTCATGGCGCGCGTCATGGCCGAGCGGCTCGACATGCTCCCGCTCAACCGGCAGGTGGGTTTCTTCTCCGACGCCTACTGCATCGAGTGGACCTACGCCAAGGCGGCTATGGTCCGGTCCGTGCTGGCGGGCGTGTTGGCGGACAAGATCCGCCATGGTCAATATGATTTAGACAGCGCCCTGTCCATTGCCCGCGAGATTCTTTACGTAACCCCGCAAACGCTCAACGGCATGACCCCGATGAAATAGGTCAAAATGAGGCGCGAAACTCGACCTCCGTCATTGCGAGCGAAGCGCGGCAATCTCTTGGAACCATGACCCAAGTTCTGGGCCATGGTAAGACTGAGATTGCCGCGCTTCGCTCGCAATGACGCGCGTGGTTTGGGGCCAATTCTCGGGCTATATGGTTGTCAGTTGATACGCTTCCCCAGGGCCGCGAGCATCTTTGCCCGGCTGAAGGGCTTCACCTCGCGCACGATCCGTGCGCGCATCGCGCGGCCCGGGTCCGTGTCCTGCGGACAGGAGAGGAAGTCGAGTTCCACGCCCAGCCGCTGTGCGGCGCGCGTCGCGATCAACGGCCACACCGCACCGATGTCGCCGATGATGGGGATGCTGCCCTCGTGCCGCGCAAAACCGGACATTTCCATGCGGAAGGGCACTTTGAACAGCTTCGTCTTGGGCAGACCGTCGGCAATGGCCTTCTGCACGCCGCCGCCCGAGCGTTCTGCCTCGCACACCTTGTCGAGCGCCGGGTCAAGGTCAATGCGGATGAGCGACTTGCCCTCCAGTGAGTAGGCGTAGTGCCCCACCCACGCGGACCACAGGCCGTGCCCGGTATACAGTTCAAACGGTCCGTCGTGGATTTCCTGTGTGAGCGCCACTGCCGACTCAATGATAACGTCCGCACTGTCCAGCATGCGAGCCAGGCGCGTGGCGCGTTCGCGCAGCGGAATGCTGTCGCCGATGTTGAGGCCGATGGCGCCGCCGCCGATCAGTTGCGGAATGGTGACGAGCACCGGCAGACCCCTGGCCGCGCCCGCGCCGATCATGGTCATTTCATCCGCCCCCAATCCGGCCACTTCCTCAAAGGACATGCCGTTGGCGCGGGCCAGCTCGGCGATTTCGCCCGAGAGCCATTCGAGCCACAGACCCATCGGGTAGCCCAGGTTGCCTGCGGCCTTGATGATCGTCTTGCCCTCAGCCTGTTTAAGCTTCTCGATGAGGCCCGTGTCGAGCGGCATGTGCCGCTGGATTTCGTCGAGCTGCGCGTCATCCACCAGCGACAGCTCCAATTCGCCGCCGCACGGCAGCAGGCGCTTCGCCACGCCCAGCGGTTCCCCGGCGCAGCGCTTCACCTCGTCCAGCGTGCCGCCCATTTCATGCGAGACCACGGCCGAACTGGTAGAGACGGAGTCCACGATGCCCGCGCGCATGAGCGCGGCGATGAGCGTGGTCACGCCCTCGTGTACATTGGGACCGCTGCCGGTGACCACGGCCACCCTGCCGCCGCGTTCCTTTGCGGCAACGATGCGGTCCACCGCCGCGTCCACGCGGTTCAGCGCACGCTCATCCAGCCGCGCCTCAATCACACCCAGTGTTTCAGTGTCGTGCTTCATGCTGCATTTCTCCAAGGTCCACAGCCTCCGTCATTCCCGCGAAGGCGGAAATCCAGAGTGGTGCGTTACGACATCGTTTATGCAATAAATTCCCGCTTTCGCGGGAACGACGGAGAGGCGCGGCCTCCTTTGCGGTTACTTTCCGCCCTTCTCCAAATACATCTGTTCCGCCCGCGCCAGATCGTCTGGTGTGTCCACACTGAACCCGTGGTGGTCGCGGTCGGGTATGACGGACTCCGTGATGCGGATGCGCAGCCCGTGCTGCAGCCACCGAAGCTGCTCAAGCGACTCGATGCATTCGAGCGGCGTCGGCGGCAGCTTTGTAAGGCGCATCAGCGTGTCTTTCCGGTAGGTGTAAACGCCGACATGCTCGAACACGCCGTGCTCATTCTTTTGGCGCGGATAGGGGATCAGCGACCGCGAGAAGTACAGCGCGTTGCCCGCCATGTCCGTCACCACCTTCACCACCGCGGGGTCTGAAAGATCCGCTTCGCGCACGATGCGGAACATGAGCGTGGCGATTTCCGCGTTCGGGTCGTCCAGCAGCGGGCGCACCGCCTCGCCGATCATGTCGGGATGCATGAAAGGCTGGTCGCCCTGGATGTTCACCACGATGTCCGCCCCCAGCGCCTCGGCCGCCTCCGCCACGCGGTCCGTGCCGCTCGGGTGGTCGGCCCGCGTCATCATGGCCTTGCCGCCAAAGGACTGCACGGCATCGCAAATCCGCGCGTCATCCGTGGCCACGCACACCGACTGGAGCAGCGGCGACGTCATGCACCGTTCATACACATGCTGGATCATCGGCCTGCCCGCGATTAGCGCCAGGGGCTTGCCCGGCAGCCGGCTCGAGGCGTACCGCGCCGGTATGATTCCCGCAACATGGGGCGTGCTCATAATGGACTCCTTCGTTTCACACCCTCCCCGGGAGGAAATGATAATCGCCGCCCCGCCAAAACGTCAAGGCGCGAAACGAGGCCCCCGGATGCCGTCTGTGCTTTTGTGGCTATGTGCCCCGTTGCTCTGAACGCAAAGATCGCGGAGATGCCGTTCAAGACCCGCAGGCCTTGCCCGTGTTCTTCTCCGTGCTGCCATGTGCCAGCCACTTGTTCTTCTTCGCAAATGGATCTCTGCACGAGCCTCCTCAACAGGCTAATGATCCCACAGAAATGCCGCATTGAGCGGAAAATGGGTTGGGACATACCAGAACCTCACCGCATGGATCACATGCATGGAGAGGAACACCGGCCATCGGCTTTACAGAAAACAACTTGCCGATGGTGCAGCCTGAGCTTCCGCGAAAGAATGTGAGGAAACGGATTCCGCTCAGGGATAGATCACCGCACCGTCGGCTTCGATGGCGAGGCCTTTCGAGGCATCCCATGACATGCCACCGCTGCGGCTGAGGAATTCCTCCTCGTCGAGGGCGATGGCGGGGCTGATTTCTATGGGGACGGCGACGTTGCCGTTTTCGGTGCGGGGCACCGTGCAGCCGGC
>CALDSM010000859.1 GCA_937923585.1 uncultured bacterium | reverse complement strand
TTCCCGGTTGCGGCATCCAGGCATTGCAGCATGCCCGCGCAGCCCTGCGTGTAGAGCCTTCCCCCGCAGAACGTCGGCGTGGCACGGGGACCGAGACCGCTGTCGTCCATGAACTGGGCCTCCGTTCGGTTCGTCCAAACTTCCGCTCCCGTTGCGGCCTCATAGCAGGTTACAAGTTCCTCCGCGCCGCGCTGCTCCTGCGTGAACAGATAGCCGTCTATGGCGGCAAACGAGGACCAGCCGGAACCGACCTTGCGCCGCCAGAGTTCCCGCGGAGGCGTGCTCCAGTCCGTTGAAAAACGCGTGCCCGTAACGATTCCGTCCCGAACAGAACCGCGAAACCCTGACCAGTCACCGGGGCCGGCCTGCGCCGGCAGCGTGGCCGTGCGGTTGGCTTTCGTCGTTGGAACGGCTGCTGAAGCCTCGATTCTGGTGGGGCTCCATCGCCAGGACACAACGGGCGCGAGGCCGCCGCCCACTTCATCCGCGCGCAGAACCGCGAAGACGCCCGTGCAGGCGGCGATGAACACCGCCAGGGCCCACCGCACTTGGGACCAGCGCAGCCGGGTGGTTGCAGCAAGGGTCAGCACCGTGCCCGTGGTCATGGCCGGCACGGCAAACGCCAGCAGCAGGTCCCCGCAACTGTATCCGATGAACCAGAGCGCGGCGACAATGATTGGAATGCCCAGCACCCGATCTATAACGGGCGCACGGCTCACCGCAAGCCACCAGATTGCCAGCAACACCGCCGCCGTCAGCGGCAATACGGTATGGATGACGATGCTGTGGACCGTCGTTGAACCGAGCAGGGAAAGGATCCAAGAGGAGGTGAACTGCGCAACCAGGACGGCCAGCGCCGGCCATAGGCGCAGATGGATTTCGAGCCGGTTGTCGCCGTCTTTGTCTGTATGACTGGGCATTTCTGGTCCGAGTGTGCAATTGGGATTAAATTATAAGAGAGCGCCGGGCTCAGAACAAACCGTTGGAGTGCTCCCATGCCGCCGGGTGAAGAAGGAAACGGAAGGCGCTGCAGGAAGACGGAATCGGGGAATGCGGGACTGTGGGTTGGATCTCACCGCAAGCGAAATCCCTTCATATTTGACCATCTGCTTGACGATCGTCGCACCGTCCTTCTTGGCCATGACTTTCTGACAGGGTTTCATGGTCGGTCTCCCGTGCGTTTCACCGGCGAGATCGTGGCGTTTCCCTGCTTTTTGTCTGCTGTAGGAACACTTCCCCCTCAAGTTGCCGTGCTGCAATGCTCTAAATATGTCGAGATAAACCCGCCTGCCCGGAAGGTCAAACCCTTCCTTTCTGACACTTTCGTAATCGCGGCGGGCTTCCTGTAACCTATGCGGGCTGTCTTGAAGTGAAAGTAAAACCGCGCCCATGCGGCGTCTTAACGAAAGGTGTGCGGCATGATTTCATCCCTTCTGTTGGCGCTTGCGTCGCTGGCGGCGCCCGCGCCGGATGCCCTGCGGAATGATTTCGCGGACCCGCCGCTGTGCTGGAAATCGCGGCCGCTGTGGTTCTGGAACGCGCCCGTGAGTGAAGCACAGACCACCGCCATCATGGAGGGTTGCAAAGGCGTCGGCTATTACGGTTTCGGCATTCTGCCCTCAGAGGGCGCGCCG
>CALDSM010000858.1 GCA_937923585.1 uncultured bacterium | reverse complement strand
TTGGCTGTCACCGTTCACATCCACGAAGCTGTCGCATACGCCATCACCGTTTCCGTCTTGTTCACCGCACCGGTCGCACTGTCCGTTACCGTTTCCGTCTTGGAACTGGTATCCCTGCGGCCCCCATCCGTACCGCATGTGCGACTTGCCATGGTCACAGACGCCGTCGCCGTCCTCGTCCACGAAGTTGTCGCATACGCCGTCGCCGTCCAGGTCACGGCCGTCGCACAGGTCGCACTGTCCGTCGCCGTTTTCATCCTGAAACCGGTATCCGGCAGGACCCTCGCCATGGCGCTTGTGTGACTGGCGGTTGTCGCAAATGCCGTCACCGTCCGCGTCCGCGAAGTTGTTGCAGAGCCCTGTGCCCGCGGCGGCGCCATGGCTGCCGCAAAGGTCGCAGACCCCGTCGCCGTTGTCATCCACGAACTGGTATCCGGCTTGGCCCCAGCCAAGGCGGGTGTGAGACTGCCGGTTGTCGCAGACACCGTCTCCATCCTCGTCCACAAAGTTGTCGCAAACCCCGTCTCCGTCAGCGTCTTCCCCCTGGCCGCACGTGTCGCAGAGCGCGTTGCCGTCTGCATCCACAAAACCGTACGCGGCTTTTGTGATTTCAGCCGCGTTGTCGGGGCATCCGACCAGGAAGACCGTCCCGGCTGCCGCCATCACTGTGAATATCCATGCGTGTGTTCTTGTCATTGTTGCCATCCTTTCTGGAACCGACTTCTGGGTGTCCGCCACCGGTCCTTGTTGTTGTCTGCCTCTTGCAGTCAAGACAGGGGTAAGCAATTGCCGTGCCAGCGTTTCTGCCCGCAAAATCACGCGCACGTGTGCAAACTTGGCACACCTGAAGGGTTGGCTATGCAAAACTTGCAGGGTGCCGCAAGACACGTTTGTCCGTGCCACCCCCGTGCGGCAACGGAATGACCACATGCTGTTGCTGTTTACAGGGTTTAGAACGCCACCCAGTGTTTGAAGGAAATTGGTCCGTCCGTATGGCACAAGAGTTGCATAAGAAAATCCGGTGTCGAAAACAGGCAGATCAACTACGGAGGTACAGACTATGAAGAAGACAATGGCTGTTTCGCGTTTCGCAGTTCTTGGGTTGCTCGTTGGCGTCGCCCTGGTGGGTGCGGGTGGTTACGTGCTGGCCCAGGTGGAGGCGGACATCACCGTTTCCCCCCAGACGCTCAAGCTTTCCTCGAATTCCACCTCTTGGGTGACTGTCCACACCAACCTTCCCTACGGGGCGGTGATGTCGGCGTCCGTGACACTTGACGGCATTCCCATTTCCTGGTCCAAGGCGGATGACCGGGGCTACTTCGTTGCCAAGTTCCAAATCGGCGCAATCAAGGGTATCGCGGCTCCGCCGTCCGTCGAGTTGACGTTCGCCGGAACCCTCAAGGACGGCCAGACCTTCACCGCAACCGACACGGTTTCCGTCATCCGGTAAGTCTTGAGCGCGTCTGCGGACCGGCGGAAGCCAACTCCCAGACACAGGCCAAGATGCGCCCCGAGTCGTTGAAACCGCATGGGCTCCGGGTCTTGTTTCATCATGGCATTTCCTGCAATTTGCCGCCCGCATCTGCGGGCGGTTTCAATTTGGGCGTGCATGCCGGGTGAATGCCGAATTCATCCTCATCACCCCGCGTTGGTGGCGTATTCCCCGCGCTTTTTTTCCGGTGCCGTTCCAAGTAGAATGGAGGCCGGTCAATCCGGGGCGCTTCGCCCCGCGGAAGAGAGGCTACCTATGAGCGAGCAAATGGAAAAGCTGTACGCAGAACGGCTCAAGCGATACACGACGGCGCTGCGCAACGGCAAGCCTGACCGGATTCCCATCCGCCCCTTCGTGGCGGAGTTCACCGCCAAGTATGCGGGCTACACCTGCCAGGAGGTGACGCAGGACTTTGAGAAGGCCTTCGATGCCGCCCGCAAGTGCGCCACCGACTTCGACTGGGACGCCGTGGTCGGCAACATGGTCTACGTGTGGACCGGGCTGACGCAGGCGATCGGGCTCAAGTATTACAAGGCGCCCGGCGTGGGCCTGTCGCCGCAGACGGGGTTCCAGTATCTCGAACCGCCCGAGGGCGATGCCTTCATGCATGAAGACGAGTACGACCTGCTGGCCGCGGACCCGACCGGCTTCCTGTTCAACGTGTGGCTGCCGCGCGTGTCCACCGACGTGGTCGCGCCGGGCCAGCCGAACACCTTCCGCAACAACATGTCGTTCCTCAAGGGCGGCATGGCGATGATGAACTACTTCGGCGGCTTCCCGCGCCAGGGCGATCTGCTGCGCACCGAATGCGGCACCGTCGGCGCCATCGCGGGCATTTTCAAGGCGCCCCTCGACATCCTGGCCGACAAGCTGCGCGGCTACATGGGCCTGACCATGGACCTCGTGTACCAGCCCGAAAAGGTGAAGAAGGCCTGCGAGGCACTCATGCCGCACCTGCTCCACGTGGCGCTGTCCGGCGCCGACCCCGACAAGAACGTTCCCATCGGCTTCTGGATGCACCGCGGCTGCGTGCCCTTCATCACGCAGGATCATTTCGACACCATCTTCTGGCCCACGCTCAAGCCGATCATCGAGGAACTGTGGAAGCGCGGCCACCAGACGCTCTTCTACGCCGAGGGCAAATGGGGCGCCCATCTGAAGAACTTTGCCGAACTGCCCGCGGGCAGCATCGTGTTCCACTGCGACCGCGACGACATCTTCCAGGTACACCGCGAACTGGGCGACAAGTTCTGCATCAGCGGCGGCGTGCCCAACTACCTGCTCGCCTACGGCACGCCCGAAGAGGTGCGCGCCTGCTGCAAGAAGATCATAGACGGCGTCGCGGGTAACGGCGGCTACATCATGGATGCCGGTGCCATCATCCAGAATGACGCGCAGATTGAGAACGTGAAGGCCATGACCGACTTCACCCGTGAATACGGCGTGTACTGAGCCAAGGGAGACGGATGCAATGAGCGAGGAGATCAAGCGCGACCCGGGCGTCTGCATTCCCTGGGAAGAGAAACTGAAAGAACTGCCCGAGATGCTCGGCGACGAGCAAATCGTGAAGAACACGTGGGAGAGCATTGACTCCCTCGCGTACACCTACATCTGGCACTGCCTGCTGTCATTCTGAGCGTGGGGGCGCATCCGGCAATGTAGGACAGCCGCCCCCGGCTGTCGGCTTGCAGCCAAAGCCCAAAGGACGACAGGCGGGGGGCCTATCCCACATTCTTGTGGTGCGGCGGCCATACCCCGACACCGCGAAGCGCAACCCGCCAAGGCGGATAAACTTCGCGGGCAAGCGCTCAGTTCGTGACGGCGATGGGGTTGGTCATCAGCCACAACTGGTCCTTGCCGAGCACGTTCAGGTAGACCTCGATGCGGTACTTTCCCGTCTCCTTTGGGGTGAAGTCGTACTCACGGCCCTCCTGCTCATCCACCTTGATGCCGTTGTGCAGGAGCATGAACCTGCCCTTGCAGGGGGAGAAGGCCTTCAGCGCCAGGCCTGGTTCCATCTTGATGGATTCGCCCATCACCGCCCTGTTCTGGGCGCCCTGCGCCATGAACACAAACCCGGTGCCGTCGGCGACCATGTCAAAGGAGACAAATCCGCGTCCCGCGCGCAGCGCGTCCACCAGGTCCGGCTCGGTCAGATTCTTTGCCAGCAGGTGCGTGCGCACGTAGAGCGCCGAGCGCACGTAGTTGTCCAGGTCGTAGCGGAAAAGCTGCCTGCCGGGTTCCAGCGGCCCGTACACCATGCGCAGCAGCGACCGGGTGAGGAAGTTCAGCCTGATCGCACCGCCCTTCTCCTTCTCTTCAAATTTGTGTCCCGTGTCGGACAGCAGCAGGTTGCCGTCGGCCGTGTACATGCCCTTGAGTCCGGCGTTCTGATGCGTGTCATTGCCGCCGAAACCCGAAATGTGCCGCGAGACGTTCAGATCATCCCATCTCCTGAGCACCTCGTCGGGCCGTTCGAACAGGGAGTAGAAGCACTGGTCGGCGTAGCCGTTGTAGCAGGTCA
>CALDSM010000857.1 GCA_937923585.1 uncultured bacterium | reverse complement strand
CGACGCTCTTCCGATCTCTTCATCCCGGCTCTCATCGGCCAGAGGTGCAAAACTGCGTCGGTGCTCCGGGCATGGCCCCAATGCTTTCAGTGCCGCAAGGTGGGCCGCCGTTCCATACCCCTTGTGTTGACCAAATCCGTAGCCGGGATATTTCCGCTCCAGTTCAGCCATCCGCCGGTCCCGCGTCACTTTGGCTATGATACTCGCCGCGGCAATTGAAAGCGAACGTTGATCGCCCTTGATGATGCGCAGGCAGGGCTGCGGCATGCCGGGAAGGTTGAATCCGTCCACCAGCAGGAAGTCGGGCGGCGGTTCCAGTGCGGCGACGGCGCGCGCCATGGCGGTGTAGTTCGCGCGCTGCACCCCGATGCGGTCCAACTCCCCCGCCTCGACCACGCCCACACCGACGGCGTGCCCGCCCGCGAGGAGTTCCTCAAAGAGCGCCTCGCGGCGGGCCTCTGTGAGGCGCTTGGAATCGTCCAGTCCCGGCACCGCCCGGGCCAGCACCACCGCGCCCGCCATCAGCGGTCCCGCCAGCGGGCCGCGCCCGGCCTCGTCCACACCGGCGACGCGGCGAAACGCGGATTCAAAGGCCTGCTGTTCGAAAACAAGCATGGCCTCGATCCGCGCGCGTTCGCTTTTGGAAACGCCTTCCGGGGGGATGGAGAGGGGAACCGTCATGATGCCATGACTGTAGCCGGAGCGGCGGGCTCAGCGCAATTCGAGAAACGCGCCGCCGACGTTCTCACGGGTGAGGGCGGGCACCTCCTGATAGGCCACCGCGCCCACATGGTAGCGGCGCACGGTGATGTATCCGAGCCGCTCAAGCGGTTCGCGGCAGACGGAGCCGGGTGTCATGATCGCGAAGCAGTCCAGCGCGTCCCGGGCATAGCCCTCGGCTGCGGAAAGGCACGCGGCGCGATGCGGGGCGGGCAGTTCCCCGTGAAACACGGCGCCGTCCATGGCCCAATAGCGTTCTTCGTCGGAAACGGGATTGACGTAGCCCCAGGCCATGCCGATGACCTGCCGCGCCTCGCGAAACACCAGCCCCGTCGCGCGGATGCCGCCTGCGTTGAACAGGCAGCGCCTGCCGATCTGGGCGGGAGAGAAGCGCCGCCGGATGCCGTTCTCCGGCTGGTGCGCCATGAGAAAGGCGGCGCACTCATCGGCGTCCCCTTCGGTGAAAGGGTTCATGGAAAGGCCGGAGGGCAGCGGAAGTCCGGAACGGTGGCGCAGGGTGAGCCAATGCAGGGCCAGACCCCGCCAGAACGGAAGATTGCCAAGCCGCGCCGCCGTCGCACAGTCCAGCGGTTTTGCGTGCAGTGGGATGCTGCGCACGTGCAGGAGGCCCGATCCGCCCGATTCCGGGTTCTTCGAGGAGGTCGCCCGCCAATGAAAACTGAATCCGTGGCCCGTGTCCATCAAATGAAGGCCGTGCCTGGCCATCAGCAGCTCGACGAGCACGCTGCCTTCGCGGCGCGTGGCCACGCACAGGCCGGTGGAGAGGGTCGCCGGGCCGTGCGCGCTGCCCGTGTCCCACTCCATGGGCAGTCCAACCACGGCGCCGCAGACGCCGTTCCTGTCCTCGACGAGGGTTACCACGCCCGGCTCGTCCGAGCAGGCCGCCGCGTACCGGAGCAGTTCGGGGGTGAAAGCGATGCGGATGCGGTTTCCGTATGCGCGCTGCCAGGCGCTGTGCATCAGCGTGCCCACGTCGTCGAGCGGCGCGTTGGACAGTGTGTGGAAATGCCAGCGCAGTTCTGACAGGGAGGGAACCCGGCGGAGTAGACGCGCCACCTGATTCTCCAGAAAACGCCGCCTGACGACAGACATCGTCTACGAGGCCAGCGCGGGCCGCATCGGCACGGAGGATGCCGCGGCCTGCGCCGGACGCGCAGTCGCGCCCGCCGTTTGCGGACCAAACATCATTCGCATAAGCTGCTCGACGTCAATCATGGCAGGAACCGTGTAGGACCCCATGTAATACCGGGTCTCGCCAATTTCCCGGAACGGAAGGCCGCGCTTCAGAAGGCGGTGATAGAAGCCCTCGTCAATCGTGGCCAGCGCATAGTGTACTCTGCCGAGCACGGCATATTCGAATGCCTTCTGGAACAGTTGCGCGTAGGTGTTTCCGCCCCGGTATTTGGGGTCAATCACCATGGTTCCCAGTTCGACAATCCGGCGCTGGTCCGCCGAACGCAGCAGGTCCGTGGCCCATTTCTGGATGGCAAAGTGTCTGAATGAGCCCAGCCGAAACACGCCATGGCGTGGTTCGGCATCGGTGACCAGGCGCAGCGCGCCAATCACCCGGCCGTCGGCCCGGGCAACGAAATGCACGAAGTTGGGGTAATTGCGGTTCTCCAGCACGATATGCTCGTCGTTCGGTTCAATATACCCTTCTTTGAGATAAACGTCGTATTCCAGCCGCAGCGCTTCTTTGTCGCCGTTCGGACACACGTCAATCTGAACATCCAAGGTGGTGGTAGTCATTCATAACCTCTTTTGATAGGGCCACTTAAGCAGAATACTGAACCCGCCGCCATGACCCGTAAACTGCCGACATTACCGCCTTGTAGCCTGAGTGTTACAGGTGCGAGCGTTTGTCAACAGATTATTCCAGGGCCTGGATGCGGCGACCTCAGCGACCCCAGCACCCCGGAAGTTCAGGGTGGAGCGGTGGGAATGGTTGAGGCGGCATTGCGCACCGTGCGGGCGATGCGAAGCGAAACGGGCAAGGGGAGAGGAGCGTCACAGCGAACCGGGTGCCGCTCCGTTGGCGCTTTCTCTCCAGAATTGGGAGAGGCGCTCCTACTTGCGGGGCATTGCCTTCATCGCCGCGATGACCTCTTTCTGTACTTCCTCGTTGAACTGGTTGTACGTGTCCGGTTCGATGACAGCCAGATTCTTCGCCTGTCCCATGACCCTGTAAAGTGCGTTCATTCGGTCCCTGAAAGCCAAGAAGGGGGCACCGGGCGCGAAGCGGTCATGCTTGGGATGCACCAGCAGCAGCGGTCTGGGTGCGGCCAGTGAGAGGAGGTCGTCCAGATCGGAGGGGATGCGGGCCGCCTTGCCCGCAAAGCAACCCAGTGCAGGCAGGAGCAGCGTGTCTTTGGACCATCGCAGCACGCCACCGGTCTCGTGGATGTCGGTGTCGAGCCGGTAGGGCAGGGGAGGGGCCACGAGCACGAACCGCGCGGGCCGTTCGTCGAATGCGGCCAGGTGCGCGGCCACAAAAGCCCCCTGCGCATAGCCCAAAACGGTGATGTTGTCCGGGTCCATGTAGGGCAGTTGACCCATGGCGTCCAGCGCGGCCCGTGTGTCGCGCAGCATCTTGCCCAGCACGGACCAGTCGGGATGGCGGTCGTAGAATCCCCGGATTTCGGGAATGCGGCGGCCCGTGCCTATGGGGTCGTAGCAGAATACGGCGTAACCCGCCCGTGCGATGTTGCGGTAGGCGTAGTCGCCGCGCTTGTACGGGATGGTGTACCCGCCGGGAATGGAGTCGGGCGGAAGCCACAGCACACCGGGCAGTTTGGCCTTGCCCTCTTTGGTCCCCTGGGGCATGTAGATGTTGGCGTTGATGTACTCGCCGAACATGGTGTCGTCCATCTCCAGCCCCGGTCCCGCTTCATAGCGGTGCAGTGCGTGCTTGAGTCCGTCCGATTCAATGCCGTAGTCGTCATTCTGCGCCGCGGCGCCGGGCGGTTCGGTGCCGAGCACACTCTGCACGGCGGCGCGCAATGCGTCTCTCCGTGCCTGGTCCGGGGCTTTGGCCGATGCATGCCGTTTCCAGCCCGTTTCGGGCAGTGCTTCCACGTCGGGTGCAGATTTAGCCGCGGCCCGCCATGCGTCCCAGTTCCAGGGGAAGGGCAGTTCGACAGAGAATTCGTGTTTGGCGCGGCCAAAGTGGCTGTCACACCAGTCCATGTAGCGTTCAATGGTGTCCGGGCCGGTTTCGTGGCCGCCGGGCCGCCACAGGATGCGCAGGCTGTCCTCTACGCCCAGGAGCCGGTACAGCGGCTGCACCGCAAGCCAGGTCTGCTGCATGGCCCGGCCGTGCTCCACGCCGTCATTGAACGCGATGCTGAGCAGGCAGGGCCGCGGCGCGGCCAGCGCGACCAGTTGGGGCATGTCCACGGGCAGCTTCTGTTCGCGGCCGCTGAAGAAGCGCCAGCGCGGGTGGAACCACTCGGGGAAGGTGCGGGTGATGCTCTCAATGTCCTCGGCACCGTCCTGGCTGCCGCACAGGCGCGATGGAATGGTGCCGCCCGTGCCGGAACTGCTGGAAATGACCAGCGCGATGCGCTCGTCCAGCGCCGCACCCATGAGCGACGTCTTGCCGTTGCGCGAGTGGCCCGCCAGCGCAATCTGTTTGCGGTTCACCTCCGGAAGCGTTTCCAGATAGTCAATGCAGCGGCCCGCCGCCCAGCCGCGCCTGCACAGGCGCGACCAGTCACATTCCGGATAGGCCGCGACGAAACTGTCCGTGTCGTCGCGCCGGTCGGCGCCTGCATACACGCAGGCGATGTAGCCGCGCCGCAGCGCGATGAGCGCCCAGCCGCGGTGGTTGTCCTGCGTCATGAACACGGGAAACGGCCCGGTCCCTTTGGGCGTGTACGTTTGCAGGTGCAGCACGGCCCTGGAGTCGGGACCGAAGCGCAGTTCCACATCGCGATAGAGGCATTCGGGTTCGTTCCGCTCCTCCAGCACCCTGGCCGTGACATTTGCCGGTGTCGGCGGCACAGAACCCATGAACCAGCGCTTCAGCAGATCGAGCAGCCGGGTTCGTTCCGCGGACCATGCCTCCGGTGTTGTGATTTCCGCCGCGGGTCCGCAGGGTGCAGCCTCCAGGACACTGCACGTCCGGGCCTGCGACGGCAGCGCGCCGAAGTCCGGCGGTTGTTCGCCGGTGCGGGACAGAAAAGCCTCGAATGGCGCGCTGCGCTGTGTCATCAGCCGCAGTTCATCCAGCGCCGTGGTCGGCGGCATCGCGGTCATGGTGCCAATTGTTACGGCAAGCAGCGTCGCCAGCATCATGGTTTCCTTTCC
>CALDSM010000856.1 GCA_937923585.1 uncultured bacterium | reverse complement strand
GACCACCGAGATCTACACTCTTTCCCTACACGACGCTCTTCCGATCTCCTGAAGCACGAAGCGGTAGGCGGCATAGAGGAACAGGCTGGCCCGCACGCGCTCGTAGAGATTCTCCGCCCCGCGGCGGAACTGGTCGAGTTCGGTGCAGGCCTGAAGGAGTTCGGGCGCGGAAAACTGTTCGCAGAGGGCGCGGAACGGACGGTTGCGCAGGGCAGGGTCCGGACTGACGATGGTTTCGATTAACGGATTCATGCTACTGCGCCGCCTCGGAATCGCACGGGCGGCTGGGCTCGGCAAGCTGCTCGATGATGGCCCGAAGCACGGCATCCCTGTCGTTGCCCGCCATGCCCAGCGCTATCTGGGTCTGCATAAGGCCCAGTTTGGCGCTAATGTCATAGCGGGAACCGGCAACCTCGATGGCCAGGCACTTTTCGCGGTTGGCCAGTTCCTGGAGCGCCGGCGTCAACTGCACCTCGCCCCCCCCGGCCTGCTTCACCGCATCCCCGAGGATGTCGAAAATCCGGTGGGGCAGCACATGCATGCCGAAGAAGCACAGGTAATAGGCGGCGCGCAAGCCGGGGGTCTGGAGCAGCGTCTCCGCCAGACTTAGCGAAGGCTTCTCGATGATGCGCTCCATCAGGTAGACACCGGGCAGGTCGGGCACGCGCTTGCCGCTGACCGTCCCATAATGCCCCACCAAATGCTCACGCGTGGCGTGGACGGCGGAAACGGCGCTGTCTTCCTGTTCGGCAAGGCTGATGACCTGCTGGGCACAACGCTTGTTCTTCAGCGCCGAGATGTAGAGGTGGTCGTCCAGGAGGAGAAGGAACGATTCATTGCCCACAAAGTCGCGCGCACAATGGACGGCGTGCCCGTAGCCCAGCGGCTCCTCCTGCACCGCAAAGCAGAGCCTGCGGACGAGGTTGTCCAACTTCGCCGCCTGCTGCCGGGCCCAGTCGGCGCCCCGGCAGGCGTGGAGCAGGTTTTCCTGCAGCAGCCGAAGCTGACTGAGGTACTGCGGGCCGTCGCCGGGCGCGCAAACGATGCAGACCTCCTCAATGCCGCTCTCGATGGCCTCCTCGGCAATGATCTGCACCATCGGTTTGGCGAGCCCGTCCCGGTCCACCAGGGGCAGCATGGCCTTCTGAACGGTGTCGGCGACGGGATAAAGCCGCGCCCCCCGCCCCGCTGCAGTGATAACCGCCTTGCGAATTTTCACGCTTTCGTCCTTTCCCAATCCTTGACGCATGCGGCACGCATATCCGGCATGCTCTCAACAGGTTATCATTGCCCGGCCCGCAGAATCCATTGGGAGGTATGGAAAGCATGCGAGAAATTGAGGAAACGAGATGGGCAACACGGTTCACGGCTCAATGGGGAAAAATCGGGAACGAAATTCTTGCGCCGCAGACGTGCCGGAAATGCTAAAATGGTCGAGGCGGCAAACATGCGGAAAAGGAGTCTACTTATGAGAACATGGAATGCGGAGACCGTGCTGGGCCTTTCGCGCGATTTCATGGACGCGCGGATCTTGTTAACCGGTGCCGAATTGGACCTGTTCACCCTCCTGGCAGAGTCCCCCAAGAGCCTCGAACAGGCATGCGCCGCGCTGAACACGGCGCCGCGGGGCACCACCATCCTGCTGGACGCACTGAGCGCCATGGGCCTGCTGCGCAAGGAGGGGGATGTCTATTCCTGTCCCGGGGACATTGCCGACCACCTGTCGGCCCACTCCCCCAACGGCGTGCTGCCGATGGTCAGGCATGCCGCCACGCTTTGGCCCCGCTGGGGGGAATTGACCCAGATTGTCCGGAAAGGCATGGCGGACCGCCCCGGAAACGTGTTTGAAGACCCCGCAGAGTTGGAGGCCTTTATCGGGGCCATGCATGTGGTCGGCGCCTACGCCGCGCGGGGCATCGCCGACGCGGCCAAAGCCTGCCACGAACTCCGCCTGCTCGATGTCGGCGGCGCCACCGGAACCTATGCCGAGGCGTTCCTGTCGAAGTACAAGCACATGCGCGCCACCGTGTTTGACCGTCCCGAGGTCATCGCACTGGCGGAGAAGCGGCTGGAAAAAACGGGGCTGCTTTCGCGGATTAACCTCGTTGCCGGAGACTTCTACACGGACGCGCTGCCCGGCGGAAACGATTTGGCGCTGCTATCCGCCATCATCCACCAGAACAATCTCGAACAGAATGTGGACCTGTACAGGAAAGTCCACGACGCCCTGGTCCCTGGGGGCCGCATCCTGATCCGCGACCATGTGATGGACCCGAGCCGCACCGAACCGGAAAGCGGCGCGGTCTTCGCGGTCAACATGCTCGTCGCCACCACCGGCGGCAACTGTTACACCTTCGACGAGATACGCGACGGCTTGCAGACCGCCGGATTTGAGGATGTCTGCCAGATTCAGTCCGGGGACAGAATGAATGCGCTGGTGGAGGCGTTCAAACGTTAGGTTCCAACATGGCAGTTTTGGATACAGGCGAACGCGGGCTGTGTTCCGAAGACGCGCTGCTGCGTCTTCAATATCTGCGCACCCACCGGGAAGATATCGCGGGACGGCTGATCTCGGCGACGGCGCGCTGCGGAATCATGTATTTGACCAAGGCGCTCGCCCACCTGGGCATGGGCTCAGGCCAGGCCTTCATCATGGCGGAACTGTTCAACAGGGACGATGTCAGCCAGGACGAGGTGCGCTGCATCCTCAAGATGGACAAGGGCACAATTACCCGCGCACTGCAGCGGCTGGAGGACCTGGGGTTCATTTCGCGCAGGCAGGACTGCCATGACCGGCGCGTGGTGCGCGTGCTGGTGACCGAGAAGGCGCGCAGCATTGAGCAGGAGTTCTTTCGCATCCTTTACTCCTGGAATGAAGGCATTCTCAACGGCGTGAGCGCCGAAGAGGAGCAGATGGCGCTGTCGCTGCTGCGCAAGATGGCCGCCAACGCCGAGATGATGGCCCACGGCTGCGAATAAACCGCTCAAGACGTCTTCCCCGTCATTGCGAGCCCAGCGAAACAATCTCTTGCTCGCGATACCCTGGACCTCCGGGCTATGGTTACAAGAGATTGCTTCGCTTCGCTCGCAATGACTGCGTAAAGTGTGTGTTACTGCTTCTTGGCTGCGCGCAGTC
>CALDSM010000855.1 GCA_937923585.1 uncultured bacterium | reverse complement strand
GCAGTACGTTGAGCTTGGGCAGGAGATTGAAAAACTGGAAGACGAAGCCGATTTCCTGGTTGCGGATGCGGTTCACTTTGGCGGAACCCATCTTGTTCAGCGGCTCGCCGCGAAAGAGCACCTCGCCGCCCGTTGGATCGTCGAGCGTGCCCATGATGTGGAGCAACGTGCTCTTGCCCACGCCGGACGGGCCGCTAATCGCCAGGATGCGGCCTTCCGGAACACCCAGGCTGACATCCCGCAGGATTTCGAGCGCGCGGGTTCCGTCGTGATAGGTCTTCTGCACGTTGCGGCATTCAAGGATGTTTCCGGAGGCCGTGTTATTCATAGCGCAGCGCATCCACCGGGTTAAGCCGTGCGGCGCTCCACGCCGGGTACAGCGTGGAGATGAACGTGAGCACCACGGCGGACAGGGTTATCCAGAAGATGTCGAAGGGCACCACGGCCACGGGAATGCCGTCGAAATAGTAGATGGTGCTGTTGAACAGGTCTACACCCGCCAGCCCCGCCAGAAACTCGGCCACGGGGTTGATGTTGTAGGCCAGGATGGTTCCGAGCACGACGCCGAAGAAGGTGCCACTGAGCCCGATCATGAGCCCCTCCAGAATGAACAGCCAGAGCACGGACCAGCTTGAGGAGCCCAGCGTGCGCAGGATGCCGATGTCACGGCGCTTCTCCATCACGATCATGATGAGCGTGCTGGTGATGTTGAAGGCGGCGACGAGCACAATGAACACCAGAATGATGAACATGGCCACCTTCTCCTGCTTGAGCGCCTCGAAAAACGCCTCCTGGCTCTCATACCAGGTGACCGCCACGTAGGGCGTGTCCTGCTCGATGCGCCTGGACAGCGCGTCGGCGAGGAACGGGTCGGTCAGCTTGAGGTGGATGCCGTCCACGCCCTTGCGCCCCGTGAGCATGCGCGCCGTTGGAATGTCCACAAACGCATAGAGGTTGTCGAAGTCCGACATCTTCGCCTGGGAGATGCCGCTGACGGTGAGGAAGACCTGGTTGCCCGGCCGCATGCCGAAGGGGGTGACCGTGGGCTTGTCCGTGACCACGGCGATTTCGGAGCCGATGCGCACGCCGAGCCGGCTGGCAAGGCGGAATCCCAGTACGATTTCCTTTTCCCCTGGCAGTTCGCCCAAGCCCATGGTGCGCCCGCCTTCACGGGTGAGATTTGCGGCCAGATCCGTCACGCCCGCCTCCAGCGCGGGGTCAATTCCAAGCACGATGGCCCCGGTGGTGTTCCCGTCGTGGCGCAGCAGCGCCTCGGTCTGGATAATGGGTCCGGCACCCGTTGCCTCGGGCACGGCCGCACGTATTTCCGTGATGGCCGACTCGTAGTCGTTGATGGGGCCGCCGCCGGGATTGGACAGGTCTAGATGGGCGCGGTTGCCGATGATAGTTTCGCGCAGGGCGTTGTCAAAGCCGGTCATCACGCTCATGACCACGATCAGCGCGATGACGCCGACGCTCACGCCGGCCACGGAGATGAACGTGATCAGGCTGATGAAGCGCGTCTTTCGCTTTCCGCGCAGGTAGCGGGCGGCCACAAAGGTTTCAAAGCGCACGGGTAATGGTTTCCTCAATGTCCCTGACCAAACGCCCAAACGGAACCGCGTCCAGCGACGCCAGCCGCCGGTCGCATGCCCCCAGGTCCAGCGTCTCGGTCACAGGGTTGGGCACGGCAACGCAGTATAGGCCCGCACCCTTGGCCGCGGCAACTCCCTTCGGGCTGTCCTCAATGGCAAAGCACCGCGAAGCGGGCACGCCCAATGTATCCAGCACCGTCCGGTAAAGTTCCGGGTCCGGCTTCACCCGCCTGGCCTCGTCGCCAAAGGCCAGCGCGGTGAAGCGGTCCAGCAGGCCCAGGCGCTCCAGGTGGCCCGTCACCCATTTTCGGTCCGAACTGGACGCCACGCCCAGTTTCAGGCCCATGCCTGCGGCGGTGTCAACGGCTTCCCGGACGCCCGGCATCACGTCCTGCACACGCACCTGGCCCCAGTACCATTCCCGGCGCCGTTGGTTTATCGCCTCCCTGTCCAGGGTGCGTCCCACGAGCTGCTCAAGACGGTCCATCGGGTGAAAGACCTCATAAGAGTAACCGCCGATATTGGCGACCCACGGGGACAATGGCAGTTCAAGGCCAAACTCGGCATAGGTCCGGCGCCACGCCGCCAGCAGCGTGGATTCCGTATCCAGGATGAGTCCGTCAAAATCGAATATGACCGCTTGTATCACGCCGATATTGTCCCTCGTTCCCAAGTTGCACTTGGGAATGTCCCTGTCTTCGAAGCTGCGCTTCGCGGCACAGTGGCATGGGCATCTTGCCCATGTACCCGAACACGGGCGTCACGGCCGTACCGTGAAGAACGGTATTATGCCCGAATCAGCCCCCGTCATGCCCCCGCAGGGCACGCTGTCACCCGCCACGCACCCGGGCAGCCGACTTGCGAACATCATGAACGGCGGAACAGGCCGGACCAGCCCCTTTTGAGTGCGCGCGGCCATGCCGCCGCTGTTCTTCGCCGGGGCCGTGCCCCGGCGCGGCGGAAGCATGGCTTCCGCCATCCAAAGCGGCGGTATGGCCACCGCACTCAAGAGAAAACAAGAACCCGCCCTCATGTTCGTGACTTATCCGAGCGTTCCGCCGGATGGAACGCGCCCGTGGTTTACTGCTGAAGGAACGGGCCGGAATGAACCGGCCCAACTTCAAAAAGGAGAATCGAATCATGTCTAAAGCGTTGTTGGGAAGCGAAGATCACGGGCGATTCGAGTCGGAAAAGAAGAACGAACAGGGCTCCGCCGGGGACAGGACACCGGAACTGCGGATAAAGTCTTCCTGGGCCAATCCCGCCTTGGCTCACCCTGCGGTGTACAAGATCCCCGTCAAGAACCTCGAGGCCGTTCAGGAACTTAAGGACCAAGCCGAGAAACTCCTCAAGCGGGCGCTAGAAGCAAAAGAGGTCGGCACACTGCCTTCCACCCTGGACACCCTGTTATCCGAAGTGTTCGCCGCAATCAACGACGGCCAGCCGCTTGAAAAAGCCGCAAGGGACATCCTCTACACCCTCCTCGACGGCACCTCCATGGGTGATGCCACCGCCGAGATGCTGGCCAGAGCCGCGGCGTCGGCCAAGGGACTCAGCAAGGAGATCAAGGCGGCGGGACAGTTCGGGGTATCGGCTGCAGATTAATTGTGTTGGCCGGATCAAACCCCTGAATATCAGCTTAACAAGACAAAAGAAATCAAAACGACCGGCTCTGGTCACGTTTGCATAAGAATGAATGCAGGGTGTAATGTCTTTCACGGGTAGACACAAAAACGACAGGAGCAGGGTATGGATGCAAACGTTCTTCAGAAGCGCATAGTTGATATATTGGACCGCTACGACACTCTCCCGGACGATGGGGATGTTAAAGCTTTCCTTGTGAAGGAAATGCTCGCAAGCGGGAAGTATGCCGACAAAGAAGAGGCGTCGCTAGCCGCGACCCAGATAGCGGAGACCATAGATGCAGTCGACTCGGCCTATAAGTCGCTTCAGGCAGCCAAGGCGCAGGGTGATTCCCGCGAGAAGTGGCTTCACGACCAGTTGGCGGAGAATATCGCGTCCGTGCCTGCGGACCAGCGCGAGAGTGTGGTTCAAGAACTGACGGGCTCCCTCGGCAAAGCGAACTCAGATGTGTCGGGAGCCCTTTTTTCCGATAACTTGCTGCCCAAAGGCGCCGCTCTCGAAAGCTACGCCTTTGAAGACCTCAACGCGCGGGTTATTGCCAAGAGAATTCACCAGGACATCCAAGACAACACGGTGCTTGGCGCCATAAGCGTTGAAGAAGGTTTTCGTGTCCGCCTCGACACCGGCCATAAAGAAGTTGTGGCCGCAAAGAAGTTTCTCGAGTCCGCCCTCGACTCGCCTAGGGATGCTGATTTTAAGAAGGTTGTCACCGGAGCGGTTGACATCTCCAAGCGCGCCGGCCACATCCCGTCACTTCAAGGGAAGAGTCCGGGAGAAATTGCCCTGATGGTGGACCAGGGTGTCACCGTCGCCAAACTGGGTTACAAGGTGGCGCAGGGGGAGTTTAGTCCAACGGATGTCACCGACTACTTGATTGATAAGACCGCGACAAGGGTTTCCACGGTGCTGAAACACTCCTGTTCGAAGGCGGGAACAGCCTATGGAATGGCGATAGGGGCCGCCGTGGGGTCTGTTTTCGGCCCCGTTGGAACCGCGTGGGGCGCCGTTGCGGGTGCAATTGTGGGCGGGATGGCCGGCGAGAAAATCGGAAGCCTTGTCGTAAGAGGTGTCGAGAAGGTGGCCCACACTGCAAAGGAGACTTGTAGAAAGGTCTGGAAAGGCGCTAAGGCAGTCGCCGGCAAAGTGTGGGATTTCATTTTCTCATGAGGATAGTATTGTCGCCACAGCGAGAACAGAGGATTTAGACGCATGACTAAGCAAATCAAGTTCAATCTTATGCTCAACAACCATCCGGTCAAGGATCTTGAAGGCGTCACGGAACACTTCAACATTGACGACATCTACGAACATTTCCAGTCCGGGACTTTGTTGCGATGGCTCGAAGTGCGTGACTTGGATGCCCAGGTGAAGGCAGTAAATGAGATCCAAGAGAGCGCAAGCGAGAGGGAAGCCTTTAGAAAGCTTGCGTCTATATTCGGAATGAATCTTGACGCGAATAGCCTGAAAAAAGCTGAATACGTACTTCTCCGCCGCAAAGAACAGGAGAAACGTCTGGAAGAACAGAAGAACACCCGTATGAAGAAGGATGAAATTGTCCGCGAGTATTTCGCCGAATATGGAGAGATTCTTGCCAAAATTGTTCTCCATAGAGACGATTTTGTTCTCGTAAAGGAATACGTCCGGACCATGCTCTCTGCGTATGAATTGGCCTTTCACTTGGACTATATGCGTTTTTGGGACACCATGATTTATGCAGCACCGCTTGCCGTCTTTGCAGTGTTGATGAACAAACAATTTCGACCATACTATCTGAAGAATTCAGCGCAAACATCGGACAACCTCTGCCTTTCCACATTGAATGCTGGCGAGCTTATTAAGGAGGTGCTGGAAAGGAAGGTAGATTGTCCCGAAATTCCGGACGACAATATTCTGCCTCCGTCGCGCAAAGCCTTTAACGAAAATCTTGGGACGCTTTTCAGTTATACAGGCGGAGCGATTATGACAGTTGGTGATGTGCATAAGATTCCACTGATGGGAAGCGAACACTATTTTTCCAAAGCAGTGAACGTCCTGTCTAGCCGCCCCAAAACTGATTTTTGGGACGATATCGAAGACTCTGACAAGAAGGAATTTATGATTCTCTACCTATCCCAGAACTGCACGATTCGAAGTCATAAGAACACATCGCAGAAACTGACGCCGGAAGACGTCAACTCCAAGTTTCCAATACTAAGAGGGATAGACTATATATGCGCTGGCCCCACAAGTCGTCTGATCTACATGGAAGTCTGAAATGAAACGCAACATATGCGAAGAATTGGCATCGTACATTGATGCCCTCCGCCCCCTGATATATATTGAGCACTTCGACTTTGAAAACATCGACCGTCTGATCAAGAAAGCTGTGGGAGCAACTAAGATTTACGAGTTTTGTAATGCATTCGGGATGGTAGATTTTCAGTCTAAAGCTCCAACCACCGCACATCCCATGTCTCTTAGAGAGTTTCTGGGTCTCTTTTCAGGAGGACCACAAAACTGCGTAGTGCTCCTAAAGGACGCGCACTGCCATCTAAATGAACCGGAAATCATTGCGTCTTTGAAGACCATTGCGCTGCGGACTATATATTCGGATGACTATCATGTGGTCGTGATTTTCGCTTCTACGCGCCTGGTGATACCCGATGAATTGGAAAAGCTCATAACCGTGTTTGACATTCCATGTCCAGGTGATGACGAGATAGGCGGAATTATTAGCGACTACGCGCAGTCTTTTAATATTGCCACCATTAATCAAGACGTTAAAGCAGATTTAATCCAATCGTTTAAGGGGCTCAGTGAGTTCGAAATCCGACAGATTCTTAACTTAGCCTATCAGCGAAGTGGAAACATTACTGGAGAAGACAAGGCTCTTATCCTAAAGGAAAAAGAACAGGTTATTAAGAAGTCTGGAATGTTGGAGATTGTTCACATCAAAGACGAGTTCAATCATATTGGTGGACTCGAACTGCTCCAAGAATATCTGAAGTCAAAAGCCAGGACATTCAAACACCTTGGTGAGGCAAAGAGTCGCGGTGTGGACCTTCCCAAGGGTGTTCTGATTGTTGGGATGCCCGGTTGCGGTAAGAGTCTTTCAGCAAAGATATCAGCCAAACTGTTTGGTGTGCCTTTGTTGCGATTGGATGTTGGCAAGCTCATGGGGAAGTACGTGGGGGAAAGTGAAGGCAATTTGCGAAAGGCCATCACAATTGCTGAGGCGGTGGCGCCGTGTGTTCTCTGGGTGGATGAGTTGGAGAAGGCATTTGCCGGAATCGGTGGTAGCGGTGGGGGCGGTGATGTTACTACGCGCCTTTTCGGGAACTTTCTGACGTGGCTTCAGGAAAAAGACAGTGGCGTATATGTGGTTGCCACATCGAATGACATATCCAAACTTCCCGCCGAATTCTTGCGAAAAGGGCGGTTTGATGAGATATT
Organism: uncultured bacterium; assembly: GCA_937923585.1. GTDB lineage: Bacteria > Hydrogenedentota > Hydrogenedentia > Hydrogenedentales > CAITNO01 > CAITNO01. The sequence continues at coordinate 79 of CALDSM010000855.1, read as the reverse complement.
CTCAGTAGAATTGCCTAGTCCTCACGAAAGGAAGGAGATTTTCGATATTCATCTGAGAAAGCGTGGCCAACTCACTAAG